>CAZDAY010000054.1:0-9128 GCA_964503435.1 uncultured Treponema sp. | reverse complement strand
TACAATGCAGCAGATAACTTCTTGTCATCTTCATACTTGCCAGCTTTGAATTATTACGCGCTACTTTTAAATATCAATCTTACAGTTGTTCAAGGTGATGGTCAGAATGAAGCATCTTGTTTGGACAAATTCACAAATCTTAACAGTTTCGATGCTTACGCTATCAACATGGTTAAAACAAATTCTGGTCGTGACTACACTGATAAACTTAAATATTAATGATAGTTTATCTTGACAAGTGATAGTTTTACAAAACTAATAAATATGATTTTGTGAAATTATAAATGGGAGTCTACAAAAGATTATCAAATAATAAAAAATCTTTTGTAGACTCACTACACTGTCATTCGTAAGTAAATTTAAATCTTTAAAAGAAAAGTAAGTTTTATAATACATCTTTTATTAGACTTATACTCTTTTATTTTCCATGCTTGCGTGGGAGTTACAAAACCTAGGAGCATACAGAATGAGTGAGCATCTTCTTGAAATAAAAAACCTTTCAAAATCATTTGGAAAAAATAAAGTTCTAAATGGAATCCACTTAACATTAGATAAAGGTTCTGTTCTTGGTCTTATGGGTGAGAATGGAGCCGGAAAATCAACAATGATGAAATGTCTTTTTGGAATTTATTCAAAAGACGAAGGGCAAATTTTTCTTGATGGAAAACCCATTAATTTTACAAGCCCTAAAGACGCTCTTGAAAACGGCGTTTCTATGGTTCATCAAGAATTAAACCAATGTCTTGACAGAACTGTAATGGATAATCTTTTTTTAGGTAGATATCCAAAACAATTTGGTGTAATTGATGAAAAGCGAATGTTCAGAGAGTCTAGCAGACTTTTTAATTCGCTTAAAATGAATGTAAATCCTAAAACTATAATGAGAACTATGTCTGTTTCACAGCGTCAAATGGTAGAAATTGCTAAAGCTGTTTCGTACAATGCAAAAATTATAGTTTTAGATGAACCAAGTTCTTCTCTTACTGAACCTGAAATTAATAAACTTTTTACAATAATACGAGATTTAAAAGAAAAAGGAGTTTCCTTTATTTATATTTCTCATAAAATGGACGAAATTTTTCAAATTTGTGATGAAGTTGCTGTTTTGCGTGATGGAAATATGGTTTATCAAAAACACACAAAAGAATCACAAATGGATGAACTGATTTCTGCTATGGTTGGACGTTCTCTTGATAAACGATTTCCTGATGTTACAAATACTCCGGGAGATGATTATCTTGAAATCAAAAATCTTTCGACAAAATATGAACCTCATTTGGAAGATATTTCATTTACTGTTAAAAAAGGTGAAATTTTCGGACTTTACGGACTTGTGGGCGCTGGTCGAAGCGAACTTCTTGAATCAATTTTTGGCGTACGAACAATTTCTAAAGGCGAAATTATTCTTGAAGGCAAGCAACTTAGATTTAACAATCCAAAAGATGCAATGCGCTACAACTTTGCAATGGTAACCGAAGAGCGTAAACTTAACGGAATGTTCGGAAAAGACACAATTGAATTTAATACGTGCATAACAAATCTTAATCAGTATAAAAAATTTGGACTTTTATCTTCTAGAAAGATGAGAGACGCAGCAAATCGTGAAATCAAAAAAATGCACACAAAATGTGTTTCATCAGACGAACTTATCACCTCACTTTCGGGAGGAAATCAACAGAAAGTTATAATTGGAAAATGGCTTGAGCGCGAACCAGATATTCTGCTTCTTGATGAACCAACGCGAGGAATTGATGTTGGTGCCAAGTACGAAATTTACCAATTAATTATTCAAATGGCGAAAGAAGGAAAGACAATTATTGTAGTTTCAAGTGAAATGCCTGAAATTTTAGGTATAACTAATAGAATTGCTGTAATGTCAAACCATAAACTAGCTGGAATTGTAAATACAAATGAAACTAACCAGGAAGAGCTGTTAAGACTTTCTGACAAATATTTATAAAAAGTGATTGTCGGTTTTAGCCGTCAATAAAACATAAAAATTACGTTAGGGATAAGTAGTAAAATTAAAAAATACAAATCCCACAACTGACCACTAAACAGTAAACTATTAGTTTAATTAAAGATTAATTCTGTGAACTGAAAATTAGAGGAAAGTAATGCTAAAAAATCGAGAGGAAATTATGGATAAAATTACAACACTTCACGACGATTTAAAAATTAAAGAGTATCAGAATAGACTTTATGCTATACGTTCTGATGGCGTAAATAAAATTGCTGAAATAAAACAAACAGTTGCAAAAATAAAAAAAGATCCATTGATTGACAGTAGTCAAAAACCTAAAATCTTGGAAGATTATAAAAAACAACTTGTTGAAGCAAAAAAAATAGCATATCAAAATGCAACACCAGATAAAACACTTACAAAAGAAGCAGTCGCTTACGCAAACAGCGTTGCAAAAACTTACATTAAAACAGTAAATAAGCAAGAAAATGCAAAAATTGAGGCAGAAAAATCGGCTTTAAAGCAAAAAATTGCAAAAATTAAAGCAGACGGTAATGCACGAATTGAAAATGCAAAAACTAAGGCTGACATAGAAACTGCAAAATATGAACTTAAATCTGAACTTTTTGATGCTAAAAATCACAGTCAGACTTTAATAGAAAGATGCAAGGACGCAAAAAAGCAGGCCTTTACTGACCACGTTACAATTAATCGCGGACTTAGAAACGAAAAATCGAATTTTGTGGAAGACGTTCAACTTAATTTTATTAACTATGTGAACAATTTTAAATTCTCTAAATTCTTTTTGGACAACGGTCTTTACATTGCAATTATTATATTCTTTATCATCTGTATTATTGTTGCACCATTAATTGGAGTTGGAAATCTTTTGACTTTACCAAATATTTTCACAATTCTTGAACAATCATCAACAAGAATGTTTTATGCTCTTGGTGTTGCAGGTTTAATTTTGCTTGCAGGTACGGATTTGAGCGTTGGTCGTATGGTTGCAATGGGTTCGGTTGTTACAGGTTTGATTTTGCATCCAGGCACGAACATTGTAAAATTTTTTAATATGGGACCTTGGAATTTTACTGCGCTTCCAATGGGCGTAAGACTTGTTTTTGCGCTTTTCCTTTCAATCTTCCTTTGTGTAGCTTTCAGTTCTTTTGCCGGCGTTTTTACAGCAAAACTTAAAATTCATCCGTTTATTTCTACACTTGCTTCCCAGTTAATTATCTACGGACTTTTGTTCTTTGGCACGACCGGAACTCCAGTTGGTTCGATTGATTCTTCTGTAAAAGATTTGATTGGCGGACGATGGACTCTTGGCGTAATCAATGGCGAACTTGTTACTTTCCCAAAACTCATAATTCCTGCAGTGATTGCAATTATTGTTGCTTGGTTTATTTGGAATAAAACAACTTTTGGTAAAAATATGTACGCTGTAGGAGGAAATGCTGAAGCAGCAGCAGTTTCTGGAATTTCAGTTTTCTGGGTAACAATGGGCGTATTTATAATGGCTGGAATTTTCTATGGTTGTGGTGCATTCCTTGAAGCTTTCCGTGCTAATGCAAGTGCCGGAACTGGTCAAGGTTATGAAATGGATGCGATTGCTGCCTGTGTTGTTGGAGGCATTTCGTTTAATGGTGGAATTGGAAAAATTGGCGGTGCTGCAATAGGCGTTGTAATTTTCACAGGTTTAACTTACTGTCTTACATTTTTACACATTGACACAAACTTGCAGTTCGTTTTCAAAGGTTTGATTATTATAGCAGCGGTTGCACTTGATTCAATTAAGTATTTGAAACGAAAGTAAATTTAAAAGCAAATTTATTTGAAAAAATACTGAATTTTTAACGAGAATTCTTTGCGGACAATTTATTTTGTTCATTAAAAGCGGAATTCTCGTTTTTTTTTATTTTGATTTTGGTTCAGCCAGAATTTTTTTGTTTTACAACTTGTTTTGTTTTTCTGATGGCACGACTTTCTGTTTAACATCTCGCCCTTTAAAAGACTTCCTGTTAAGAAAAGATTTTCTGTGCTAGCAGTAAAACATTAACTACAAAGACTTAGTTTCTTCAACAATTTCATTCAACTTTTCAAGCGCCAGTCCTGAATCTAGTGCGTCAAGTGCCATTTTGTAGCCATCTTTTAAAGTTCTAGCGTGCCCAGAAAGATATAAAACCGCTGCCGTATTCAAGCCAACTGCATAACGAATTGTTTTTCTTCCTCCACCGTTCAAAATTTCTTTTGCCAAAGCCGCATTTTCAGCACCAGTTCCACCAATAAGTTCAGATTCATCAGCGTCAGTAATTCCAAATTTTTGAGGATTTATTACGTACTGATATTCATTCGAATTTTCATCAATTTGATAAACATGCGTAATTGCACAAGGAGAAATTTCGTCGTAGCCATCTTCGGAGCAAACAACCATAACGCGTTTTGCACCCAAAGCCTTTGCTGCCCGCGCATAATCTTTTAAAAGTGAAACAGAATAAACGCCCAAAACTTCATATTCAGCATTTGCCGGATTTAAAAGCGGACCTAAAATATTCATAATTGTTTTTATTCCCAAAATTTTTCTGACCGGAGCCGCAAATCTCATTGCAGAATGATAAACTGGCGCCATCAAAAATCCAAAATTTGTTTTTTCAAGAAGCGCCGCTGTTTTTTCTGGACTTGCCATTATGTTAATCCCCAAATTTTCAAAAAAATCCGCTGCTCCTGACTTTGAAGAAACCGCTCTGTTTCCGTGTTTTGCCATCGCCTGTCCGCAACTTGCCGCAATAATTGCCGAAAGCGAAGAAATATTAAAACTTCCCTTGCAATCACCGCCAGTTCCCACAATTTCAGCCAGGCCTTGTTTTTTGCAGGGAAATGTAGTTTTTACTTTTAAAAGTGATTTTGCGCAACCAATCATTTCGCTGGTGGAAGGTCCCTTTGCTGCCATTGCAAGCAAAATTGCAGACATAACGCGTTCGTCCATTGTTCCATCAGCAAGATTTTCCATAAAAAACGCTGCCTGTTCTTCTGATAAATCTTTTTTGGCGATAAGTTGATTTAAATACGAAGCAACTGGAAGATTTTCTCGCCGGTAATTTAAAAACGCTTGAATGAGCTTCTGACAGTTTTCTGATGCAACTGATTCTGGATGAAATTGAATTCCTTCAATCGCATAAGTTTTGTGCCGAATTCCCATAATATCGCCGTCTTTTGCTCTGGCTGTAATTTCAAAATCTTCTGGCAAAGTCTGCTCATCAACAACCAAAGAATGATAACGCGTAAATTTGCCAGTTTTTCCAATCGTACGAAAAATTCCGCGACCGTCCAAATCAATATCTTCAACAATTCCGTGCTTTATAAATTTTGCCTGAACGATTTTTGCACCAAAACTTTCTGCAATCGCCTGATGACCTAAACAAATTCCTAAAATTGGAATTTTGCCGGCGAAATATTTTATTGCTTCTTCACTAATTCCAGCATTTTTTGGATTTCCAGGACCTGGCGACACAACAAGATAATTTGGTTTCATTAAGGTCAAATCTTCAAGTTTATATTCATCGTTTCTAACAACCTTGATTTCTTCTTTTGTTGCAATTTGAAATGCCTGAACAACATTAAATGTAAAACTGTCGTAATTGTCGATAACTAAAATCATATTTTTTAACTCCTTTTTTTAAACTGACTGTTAGCACGTTATTGCAAATAGCGTTAGGCAATGGAAGCCCGAAGTTTCGAAGCGATAGTGTAGGAATGAGCAAATAGCGTATTCACAACAAGTTTCAAGTGAAGCTGGAACTGCCGACCTACCTTTAGCATGGAACGCCCCCCCCCTTTTTTCTAAGTCCTACTTCGTAAGCGTATCAATCAACGCACCTAATTTTTCGCAAGTTTCTGTAAATTCTCTTTCGGGATTTGAATCGTAAACAATTCCGCCGCCTGCTTGCAAAGACCAGACATTTTTCTGTTTCAGCGCACTTCTAATCGTAATGCAGAAATCTAAATCGCCATTGCACTGAACGTAGCCAACTGCCCCTGCATAAAACCGCCGCTTTGTTTTTTCGAGTCCGCTTAAAATTTGCATTGCACTAATTTTAGGAGCGCCAGAAACAGTTCCTGCTGGAAAAGCCGCACGTAAAACTTGAATTGGTTTAACGCCATCACGAACAATTCCTTCCGTATTTGAAACAATATGAATTACGTGGCTGTAAAGTTCACATTCCATAAACTGAGGAACACAAACGCTTCCTTGCTTGCAAACCCGCCCCAAATCATTTCGGGCCAAATCTACAAGCATAAGATGTTCTGCCTTTTCTTTCGGATTTGATAAAAGTGTTTTTTTAAGTTCCTCATCTTCTGCATCAGACTTTCCGCGATGAATTGTGCCAGCGATTGGATGAATTGATGCTTTGCCACCACGAACTCTAACCAGACTTTCCGGACTTGCGCCAGTAAGTTGAAAATCACCAAAATCAATATAAAACAAATAAGGCGAAGGATTTACTTTTCTGAGTTTTCCGTAAACCGCCAGCGCACTAGCTTCACATTCAATTTGAACGCGCCTGCTTGGAACCGCTTGAATAATATCTCCGGCAATAATGTGCTTTTTTAAATTTTCAACCTTTGCGATATATTCTTTTTTAGATTCTTCTTCATCAGTTAAAATTTTATAATCAAAATGTTTAGGCTCTTCTTCAACATAAGAAAAATCCATGTCGTTCATCCGTTTGATGAGTGAATCAACTGCCAACTGCAAATCAATTTGGTGTTCATTGTAATTCAAACCAAAAACGTGCATTGTTTCAGTAAAATGATCAAAAACTACATAAATGTGGCCGGCAACAAAAAGACTTTCTGGAATTTTAAGTTCATCTTTTTGCTCAAAAAATTTTATGTTATCGCAACGACACGCAAATTCATAACTCAAATAACCCAAACCACTCGCAGGAATTGGAATTTCTGATTCAGTTCCGCTTGCTGGCGTTTGATTTTGTTCCGCAACGTACAAAAGTGCATCCAGAATGTCCGCATTTTTTTTTCGCCCCAGCGCATCAAAACTTTCTATGTTCGTTGTATCAAAAGGAATGCGATTTCCGTCAACCAGAAAAGCAACGCCGTCTTCATCCTGTAAAATTTTAAACGCTTCTTCCGCCATTAAAATTGAATAACGTTCCCTGCCCTTCGCAAAACTCGCCGACTCTAAAATAACCTTCGCCCCAATTTTTCGTGCCAGAGAATAAGGCGTGTACCTTTCGCTCGAAAGGCTTTTATAAATTGCATCAGTCCGTTTCATATAAACCTCGAAATCTCGTCATTCTGAATTCTATCTATTCTGCCAGGCGACAATCTGGTCGGCAGACATGTCATCTTAAAATCTGTTAATAAAAAGATCTAAGACAAATTCAAAATAAATCTTTATGTTTCTATATATAGAAGCATATAAAAATCATACATTCAGAATTATGTTTCTGTCAATAGAAACATTTGTTTTTTTTTGATTTTTTAAATCTGGAGATTCAAGTGAACTTTGTGCAATTTTTAGTCAACTTGACAGGCTAGATTTTACTGGCAAAAAAGTTTTTCCTGTAATAACACACGAGGGCAGAGGACTTGCAGGTTTAGCAGGCACTGCCACTTAACTGCAAAACCGCAAGTCAACTGAGCAACTGCAAATCTTAAAATATCTCAATCGAAACCGTAGAACCCTGCTTCGTTTTGTTCACTTTTATAGCGGACTTTATGTCTGGAAAATCTTCCATTTCGCTAACGTGGCTTATCATTCCAATCATTTTAGTTTCGCTGAGTTCTGTTAAAACTGACATTGCCTTTTCAAGCGTTTCCGGGTCAAGCGTTCCAAATCCTTCATCAATAAAAAGAGAATCAAGCTGAATACCCCCACTTGAATTTTGAACAACATCCGTAAGCGCAAGTGCCAGACTAATGCTCGCTTCAAAAGTTTCGCCACCAGAAAGTTCCGCTGGATCAGAATATTTTCCCGAATGACTGTCAAAAACCTGCAAGTCCAGCCCGCTCAATTTGTTGCTGCCAGCCTTTTCATTTTTTAATTCAAACGAAAATCGACCGCCAGAAATATCATAAAAACGACGGGAAGCAAACGACACAACCTGCTCAAAATACATTCCGAGCGCCCAGGTTTCAAATTTTAAATTTTGCAAATTTCTGCCAGAAAGTTCTGAATTAAGTTTTGAAAGCGGAGCGATTTTTTCTTCAAGAATTTTCTGTTCACTTTCCAGTTGCTTAAGTTTTTCATAATCACTTTTAAATTTTGTATTTTCGGATTTTTTGGATTCCAGAAGATTTTTGATTTCACTTTGATTTTGCTTTGTTTGAATTTCATCCGCTTTCAAAGATTCAATTTTTTCCAGAATTTCTTTTGAAGATTTTAAATTTTTGGATTTAGTATTTTCAACTGCATCAGAAAGTGATTTTAAATTTGATTTGTAATCATTAAATTTTTTGCGTGAAATTTCAATTTCTTCAGCTTCCATAAGTGCATTTTTTGCTTCGTCCACTGTGCCAAAATCAGATTTTTCAATTTTTTCCAAAAGCGTTTTTTGCGCAAGTAAAAATTTTTCGTTTGCATCAACTGCTGACTTTTGCGCTTCTTCAAATTTAGTTTTTGCCTTTTCTGAAGAAGTTTGCGATTTTGCATACGAAGTTTCCCATGTTTCATATTTTTTTGAATTTTCAGAAAGTTCAAATTGCAAACTGTCGCGTTTTTTTGCCACAATCTCAAGCGGTTCACCGAGTGATTTTTCAAGTGTTTCTTTTGCCGCCTTTGCTTCGTGAAATTTATTTTCTGTTTCAGCCCCGTTCTCTTTTAGCGTTTCAAGATTTTTTTCGTATTCAGAAATTTTTTCTGCAATTTTTTGAATTTCTTCAAGTTTAGTTTCGGTCAAAGAAATTTCATTTATGATTTTTTCAAGTTCATCTTCAAGTTCGTTTGCATTTTTCTGCGTTTTAATTTCAGCAAGTTCCGCATCGTAATTTTTGATTTTTTGATTTAGCGCAGAAATTTTTTCACTGAAAAGCGAAACCGCCGCTTGAATTGAATCAAGATTTGCTTTGTGCGTTTCAATTTGTTCCGAATAATCCAAAAGTCCTTCTGGTTTTAAAACTGGAAAAGGATGCTCCGTTGAAC
>CAZDAY010000053.1:2891-9361 GCA_964503435.1 uncultured Treponema sp. | reverse complement strand
ATCGCGGTCCTTGTGAATAAATTTTTCCGTTGTAAATAAATTTTCCAGACAAGTAATTTAAATTTTTTTCTGATTTTTCAAACGGATTTTCAACCAGATTTCTACAATGGTTTTCTGTAAAATTTTCAGATATTAAATTTCCAGTTAAATTTTTAAGCAAAGATTTTTCTGTTTTTCCTAAAGAATTTTCCGTTAATTTTTCAATCGCAAAATCTTTATCCACAAATTTTTCATCAGTTTTTTCAGTAAAATTTTCAATCATTTTTTTTCCGCAAAATCAAGATTTAAAAATCATCGGCAGAATTTTCCAAAATTTGAAGTTCGCTAAGAATTTCACTTGCCTATTTAAAAGCATCGCGACAATTTTCATAATCAACTTGGAAACGCGAATTTGAAAGTCCCATAATTTTAGTGTAATTAGAAATTACTCCGTAAGCAGAAGATTTAAAACATAAAATTATTTTTGAAACGCACACTTAAAGCTTTTTTATTTTAAACTTCATTTTCTTTGTCTTCTTCATTAATAAAATTGCTTACAAGAATTTTAAATTTGGAAATAAAAGTTTTAGTTTCAGAAGTCAAATTTTTTAGGAAAGAATTATCTTCGATTGTTCCTAAAACCGCTTTTTTTTCTTCTTCATTGCGGAAAGTAATTGTCCTGAAATAATCTTGAAAATCTTTTTCGCGAGTTTTGTAAGCAGCATCAAGCATTGACTGGCAAACATGAATTACATCGTGCAAAATATCAAGACAAAATTCTTTTGAAAATTTTTTAATGCTAAGACCGTAAACATATTCAATCAAAAAAATTGCATAGCGAACTTTGTATTCAGTGTAATGTTTTTGGCATTCATCATAAAAATTGTGAACTTCCTGCCAGTCATTTATTTTATTAGTTTTTATAAGTTCAAAAAGTTCATTTATTTTTTCTTCAGGAATAATTTGTCCGCCAGCATTTATCCAGGTTTTATACAAAGGAATTTTCTGAATATGTTTAATATCTTGTGCAGAAAGTTTTTCAATTTTATTTTCATCCGCCCAAATCAAAAAAGATTGTGCAATAAAATATTTTAAAATTCTTCTGTATTCTCTGTAAGCCTGAGCTGGTTTAAAAATCAATGCACCGTATTTTTTTTGACTCGTTTCATCAAAAAGTAAATAATTAGAATTTGGATTTTGATGCAAATAATCTTTTGCAATTTGATGAAGTTTTGAATCAGCACAAGAACTTGCAAGTTTTCTGAATTTTTGCAGAAGTTCTGGATTTGAATTAGAAATTGTATTTTTTTCACAATCTGCTTCATCAGATTTTAAATAAGATTTTGTAAGTTCAATAATTCTCTCTAAGGCAACAATAATTTCCTGCATTGTGTCTGGTGCAAAAGGATTTGTTTCAATATTTTGAACTTTAATAAAGCGTTTGTCTCTTGCAGTAAATTTTGATTTGTTACGGATAATCGCAAACATATTGTAAAGAAACCAATACGCTGGAATTATATGAATTTTTCCGGATTCATCAGCAGGCGCAACAAGTGAAAATGGATAAGTAATATTTAATTCATTTGCATAGGAACCTTTAGAAATTAAAACGAACGAAGCAAATTTTGAATCAAATTTTAAATCAGAGCAAAGTCCTGGCCAAAATCCTCTGCCGGCAATCATTTCGCAATCCGGGCTTCTTGAATTATGATTTGAACCTATTGTGGCAGCCGAAGCAATATTACTTTGTCCCATAACAGTTGATGCAATAAGAAACGAAGAATTATGATGCTGTTCGTGAAAAGGAAATATCAGATTATTTAAAAGTTCACAGCAAGAAACTGTAGAATTATCGCCAAGTACAGAATTCAAGAGTCTTGCACCATATTTTAACTGACAATTTCTTCCAATAACAAATCGGACTGCAATGGCTTGATAAAATACCCGGCAACCATAGCCCATAATTCCGTTAACCATTTCAACGCCTTCACCAATTTGACTTTGCTCATCTGGGGAAGAAAGCACCGTAAGATTTTTTAATTTAAGAGCACCTTTTATGTACGCATTTTTTCCAACTTTAACATCTTTGATAATTACAGAACTTTTTATTACAGCGTCATCTTCAACAATACCGTAAGTATTATTTTCCCTGCTTTTACCAAATTCTGTAAGTTCAATAAAACGCTGCATTAAAAGTTTATCTTCCCTATAACGCGACCAAAGATAAGCGTCGGCTGTAATCATATCGGTAAAAGGAAGAACGCTTCTGTTTCCATTTTCATTTCCAACGCTAATCCAAATTCGGTTAGATTCACTTTCATTTTCTTTAACAAGACCTTCGCCAAATTTTGAATGTAAAGTGCAGGACATTTCCTGAATGTTAAAAAGAATTACCCGCTTTCCAATTCTATAATTTGCAAGATAAGAAACATTTGTAATCGAACAATCATCATCAATAACAACATTTCCCAGCAGAGAATTAAAAATTCCAACCATCACTTCTAAATCGTGATATTTTAAAGTTGCTTTGTGAAGCGCACCAATTACAACAAAACCTGTAAACCTGCATTGAATAATTTGATTTGGATTAAATTCACCGTCAAGTTCGCTGACCCAAATATTCTGCCAGTCTTCCGCAGTATTTCTGTTTTGAATAAGCAGATAAATTTCATGACTTGTCAAATGACGCTTTCCTTTTAACAATTCGCAAGGAACATCAATATTTTTATCTTCATCTAAAATTTTTTTTACTATAGGCATAATTTAATTTTAATCTTATTTGCTGAAAAATTCATCTAAATTTTGTAAAATAAGTTTTATGGAAAAAAGATTAAATTTTTTTGTTTTTACCTTAGTTTTTACACTGATTTTTTGTGAACAGATTTTTTCGCAGGACAATTTAAATCCTTCTGATTCAAATTCTTCTGTAAATTCTGCCGTTTCAAAATCAAGTTTTTCAAATTCTGAAAAAAAACAAAGCACTTATAAAATTGAAAATTCAAATGATTATTTATACATTATGACTTTGGAAAACGGACTTACATTGTTTGTTCGGGAAGATTATTCTTCGGCACTGCTTCACACAAGATTTTCATGCAAGGCTGGATTTTCAAAGCAAAATAAATTTAATGCAGGATTTTTTCCACTTTTTACAAAACTTTTCGCTTTAAATCTTTCAAATTCTTCTGAAATCAAAAATAAAATTTTAATCAATTCTGAATGTAATGCTGACAGTTCAAATTTTACTGCGGAACTTGCGCCTCTTTATTTAAGCGTTTATTTAAAAAACTTAAGTGAATGTTTGCAAAACCAGAAATTTTCTGACAAAAACTTAAGCAAGGAATTTTCTGCCATGAAAGAGCAAGTAAAAAATTATGCTTCTTCAAGTGCCGGTTTTATAAACAGCGCAATCGATTCTAAAATTTTTTACGAGGAACCATGGAAAGTTGATTCTGGAATATACCCCTCACTCTTTAATTCGTATTCGCCACAAGAAGCCCGCACAATTTTAAATGAAATTGGAAAAAAATATTATGTTCCTGAAAACTGCGCAATTTTTATAAGCGGAAATATTTCGCATCAAAATGTTTATGAAATTTGCAACAACGCTTTTTCTGATTGGAATAAAAATTCAAATTTTACTTCTTCGATTTTTGATGATTTAAATTTAAATGCCAGCAAAACTAATAATTTAAATTCACAAGATTTTCAAAATGAATCACAAAAAAATTTACAAAAAAAATATGTTTTAGTTTCTTCAGATTTTTCGCCAGAAATTACACAAATCGTAATTCAATACACAAGTTTAAACATGAGCCAGGCAGATATTTTAAGTTCAGCATGGAATAATTTTGATTCGCCATTAAAGGAAAAAGTTTTAAATCAGGGAATCATTGGAGTACGAAGTCCTGATTACATAAATGTTTCAAGCGCGCAGAAAAGCGAAAGTTCAAGACTTATAATTCAGTCACTTTTGGAAAAGCCTTATTCATTTTCCCCTCGAACAGAAAATTTAATTGATGAACAGGGAAATCTTATTCAAACAGAAAATCCGCCGATTGTTGAACAGGCAAAAGTCTTTTTGGAACAAATAAAAAATTCTTCTTTACTCAGCAGAAAACAATTTATTGCCGCACAAAATGAAATTTATTCAAATTACAAAGTTCAAAATGGAAATGCACTTGAAAACATAAATATGCTTTCTGATTTCTGGGCTTTAAATCCTTTAACAAGTCAGCAGGAATTTTATAAAAAATATTTGCAACTTGCGCATAAAATTCAATCAGAAAATGAAAAATCAATTCAAGAAAAAATTTTAAATGAAGAACCTTATATTTTTCTTTTGGTGAACAACAAAATTTACAGCGAACAAGAAAATCATTTTAAAGAAAGTTGCTATGAAGTAATTACAAAAGAAAACGCATCCTGGTATCAAAACGAAATGAATCTTCTGGAAGAAAAATCAAAATTAAAATATCAAAAAAGTAAATTTGCAGAAAATCAAAATCAGGAAATTGAAGTAAAAAATTTTGCACAAAGTTTTTACACTAACAATATTTCAAGCATAAAAACTTTCAAATTAAAAAATGAAATTCCAGTTGCAATAAAAGAAAATCCGGAAAGTCAAAATGCGTGCATTTCAATTTGCATTTACGGCGGCGAACTTTCTTCCCCAAAAGATGAATTAAATTTGCGAACAGTTTTAATAAATTTATTTGCCAGAAATATTCAAAATGAACTTACAAATTTAAAACGCATAAATATTTTTGAAGGAAAAACTTCACTAAAAGCATGGACTGAAGAAACGAATTCTTACATCACAATCAACTGTTTAAAAAATGATATTTCTTTGGTTTTAGAAGCGACTTTTAACGCAATAATTTACGCTGATATAAGTCCTGTGCTTGTGGACAATCTGGTAAGCGAACAAAAATTTCAGTGGACAACAAAAAATGCTTTTTTAACGCAGCAATTAAAATGCAATGCACTTTCATATCTTTACCGCGGAACTGATTTTGCAAAACTTTTTGACAACGAAACTGAAATTTTGAAAAAGACAAATTACAATTCCATTTCTCTCGCTTACACGCAACTTTTAAATGCAAAGCTTTATTCCTTTGTAATTGCTGGCGACATAAAATTTGATGAAGCACAAAAAATTTTTGAAAATAATTTTGAATTGCTTTTACAGCAATCAGAAATAAAAGAATACAAAATTCCTGAACCTCAATTTAAAAATAAAAACAGGAATGTTCAGCTTAAACACACTTTTACAACAAACTTGCCGGCGGAACTTGCGCCAAAAGAATCTCCAATTCTTGTTCCTACAAAAGATTTTTTTGATCCAGCGCAATTTTATTTTCCAGTGCCAGAAAATTTATACGAGCAGGAAATTTTTAATGCCTTACTTTATGAATTTGAATTTCTTATCCAAAATGATTTGGGCGAAAAAAATAAAGTCAGTTCTTATCCAGCAACAAATTTTTTGCATTTGGGGATTTTGCAGGCAGAACAACTTTCGAACACAAACAGTTTTATAAACTCTTACCAAAAAGCAAGAAATTTTATTTTGGACAAATTAAATTCTGATGAAAATAAAATTTTAGAAGATATAAAATCTCTTTGGACTTATAAAAATTTTAACCAAAGTTCAACGAATGAAGGAACGGCTTCGCTTATTCAGAAAAGTTTAATTTATAAAAATCCTGGTCAATATCTGGAAAATTATGTTTTTATTGAAAACTTAAGCGCAAAAGATTTTTTTGAAATTCTTGAAAAATATTTTCCTCAGGAAATTCCGTTTAAAGTTTTTTCTGTTGATTCAAAAAGATAAAATGAAGATTAAGAAAAAATTACAGAATTCATTTTTACATCATTTTCATCAGAAGGAATTTTTTCTAAAATTTGCCAGTTGAAACAAAGTCCGCAAAGGTAAACAGAAAATTCTTTTTCAATCAGCGAAGAAAGATAAATATCATAAAAAGCTTTTCCGTGTCCTAAGCGATTATTGTTTTTATCAAAAGCAAGTCCTGGAACAATGACAAAAATTTTTTTTTCGGCAAATTCGTTTTTTTCTTCGGCATTAAATTTTAAAAGATTATTTTTTGGTTCCCGAATTTTAAAATTTCCAGTTTCAAGTTGTTCTTCATAAGTTAAATTTTTTTTCAGAAAATAAAAATCCATTTTTGAACTGTGCGAAATTGTTTTTGGAAGAGCAAGTTTTTTTTCGCTGCATAAAATTTTTTTATTTATTTCATCAGTATTAACTTCATGAAAAGATGAAGCAAACGAAAGAACTATTTCTGATTTTAAAAACTGAGGAAGCGCAAATAATTTTTTTTCAATTTCCAAAGATAATTTATTTTCTTCACCAATATTATGATTTGAATTCAAATTTTTAATAAACAATCGACATTCTTTTTTTTGCATATTCTGATTATACGCAAAAGTTTGAATTTACAAAACAGAAGATTTTTTGTGTGGCAGAAAAA
>CAZDAY010000053.1:0-2791 GCA_964503435.1 uncultured Treponema sp. | reverse complement strand
CCAGAAAAAATCCGCTTGCAAATCAAAAAATCAAAAGACGAATTTTTAATATCGTACTATAATTGAATGTATGAAAAACACATTTGAACAAGTAAAAATCTGCCCTGAAAACGAAAAATGGGAACAGGCAAATAAAAGGGAAAATTCTCTTTACAAACGTGGAAATGACATCCGCTCAGAATTTGAACGTGATTACACAAGACTTTTACATTCTCAAGCTTACAGCCGCTTAAAACATAAGACGCAAGTATTTTTTTCTCCGCACGACGATCACATTTGCACTCGCATGGAACACGTAAATCATGTTGCAAGTGTCAGTACAACAATTTCAAAATATTTAGGATTAAATACAGAATTAACAAATGCAATTGCCATTGGACACGACATTGGGCACGCACCATTTGGTCATACTGGCGAAGAAATTTTAAATTCTTTAATCAAAGAGCAAATTCCAGACGCAATAAACGCTCCTAAAAAATTTTGGCATGAACGCAACAGTTTATTTTTTGCGGATTACATTGAAACTTTAAACGACCCTGAAGGATTCAAAAAAAATCTGGATTTAACTTATGCGGTTAGAGACGGAATTATTTGTCATTGTGGCGAAATTGATCAGCAGGGATTAAAACCTCGAAAAGATGCAGTCAATCTCTACGATATAAAACGCCCCGGACTTGTTTCCCCATACACTTGGGAAGGCTGCATTGTAAAAGTAAGCGACAAAATTGCTTTTTTGGGTCGCGATCTTGAAGACGCAAGAACCTATCACATTCTTGATATGTCAGCGTACAGACAGCTTAGAGAAATTGTTTTTAGCACGCTGGGCTTTGGACCGAACAAAAAATTTTCTGATCACACAACAAACGGCGTTCATCGTTCAGGACGGGCAGTTAACACGACAGTTTTAATTAACGATATGATTGTTGATTTATGTGAGCAATCTTCTGTGGAAAAGGGAATTTGTTTTAGCGAACCATATTACAAATTTATAAAAGCATTAAAATCATTTTGTTTCGCAAACATTTATAATCATTGGCGATTAGTGGAATTTCAAAAATATGCACAAACTGTTTTAGCCTGCATTTTTAACACGCTTTTAAAAACTCAAATTTATGCAAAAAATCATCGGATGGAACAATTTCTGCGCTACAGTCCGAATTTATCTAAAACATTTATTGACTGGCTTATAAAATACACGGATTATGATTTGGAAAAAAAGAAAACGCTTCGATATAAAACGGCGCAGGTTTTTGATATTGCCGAAAATTCCAGTTGGGAAAAATGCATTATTGAATATATTTCTGGAATGACCGACCAATATGCGATTAAAATTTTTGAAGAAATTGTTGCGTTTTAAAATTCAGTGATTTTTCTTTATTTTCTGGAGCACATTTTTCTGCAAGAAAAAAAAACTGCCCATCAAAAGACAGACAGTTTATTCATCATTATTTGTTCAAAAATTCTGCAAATTTTGCTGGAGTAAATCCAAATTCTTCTGCAACTTTTGCAGCCGGACCTGAATCACCAAAGCGGTTAATCGTATACAAATCTTCAGATTTTGCATAACCTTCCCAACCTTGCTTAACGCCCGCTTCAGCTACAACAAGTCTTTTTGGATTTCCAATCATCTTTGATTTTTCATCATCAGAAAGATTGTCAAATAAGGTTTTGTCCATAATTGAAAGAACGCGCACTGATTTTCCGCTTAAAAGTTTTGATGCTTCGAGCGCCATTTCAACTTCTGAGCCAGTTGCAAGAACTGTAATATCTGGATTTGCAGAACCTTCCTGAACAATGTATGCACCTGACTTACGGACAGTTTCTGCCCAATTTTTATCAAATTTTTCGTAAACAGAAAGTCCTTGTCGAGTAAATGCCATACAAACCGGATGATCCTTGCTTTCAAGCGCCATTTCCCATGCAATTTGACTTTCCTGAGCATCGCCTGGCCTTAAAAACTGAACGTTAGGCATACAACGCAAAGCTGCATAAGTTTCTACTGGCTGATGTGTAGGACCATCTTCGCCAACATAAATTGAATCGTGGGTGAAAACATAAATATTTGGGATTTTAGAAAGTGCTGCAACACGAAGAGATGGTCTTAAATAATCGCTGAATACAAGGAAGGTTGCACCAAATGCTCTAAGTCCGCCATGAAGATTTATTCCGCTTTCAACCTGACTCATTGCAAATTCACGAATTCCATATTCAATGCTTCGTCCCTTGCGATTACTTGCGCTGTAAGTTCCATCGTCATTCTTAACCTTAGTTTTGTTAGGTCCCTGCAAGTCAGCAGAACCACCAACTAACCATTCGTAGCGGTCAGACATGCAGTTAAGAGTTTTTCCCGAAGCATCACGAGTTGCAAGTTTGTCGCCAATGTTATAAGAAGGAGTCGGAGCATCTCCTGTTTGTTTTTGATTCCAATATTCGTCCCATTTTTTTGCTAAATCAGGATTTTCTTTTGCCCATTCTTCAAATTCTTTTTTCCAAGCATCTTCTGCTGCAGCAAATTCCTTGCGCTTTTCTTCAAAATATTTGTATGCTTCTGGCACCACATAAAACTGTTCGTTTTCAGGAAGTCCTAAGGTCTTTTTTGTTTCAATACAACCATCTTCGCCAAGCGGTGCTCCGTGAACATCAGCAGTTCCCTGCTTTGGCGATCCCTTACCAATAATAGATTTTAAGATAATAAGAGTCGGTTTGCTTTCTTCTTTTTTAGCAATTTCAACCAAATCAGCAATTTCGCCAATATTATCAACCCGATATCGCGTAAAAAAAGCGGTTCTTA
>CAZDAY010000052.1:0-9459 GCA_964503435.1 uncultured Treponema sp. | reverse complement strand
TTTCATCCTCGCCTTCCGTATTGTCAACTTCTTCGCCGCTTAAATCTTCTTCAAGCGGATTTTCAGTTTCATCTTCCTGACTTTCATTCTGATTTTCTTCCAGAGGTTTTAATTCGTCCTCTTCAAATTCTTCATACAAAATTTCATCTTCGGTTTGCGGATTAGAATTTTCTGAGTGACTTTCATCTTCGCTTTCTTCGATTTCTTCAGTTTCAATTTGATTTTCTGCACGCTCTGCAGGAGACATTGTTTCTATATTTTGTCTTTCGCTTTCAAAATCATTGTCATTTTCCAAAGAATCTTCATATTCATCTTCACTCTGTAAATTATAATTTGGATTTTCTTCTTCTGGATTTTTTTGATTTGCTGAATTTTCAGAATCATCTTGTGGCAAAGAATTTTTTGTTTGCTGAAAATCATTATTTTCAAAAGGATTTCGTGAAAGAATTGCACTTCCTAAAATATTTTCATCAACAGAATCTTTTCGCGGATTTAATTGAACCTGAATGTTTGAATTATTGTCTAAACCAAGTCTTTGAGCCGCTTCTTGAGAAAGTAAAATCGCAACTGAATCATCACCCTGTAAAGTTCCAAGATTTAAAACTGAAACAGTTAAACCGCTTACTTGATTTGTAAGATTGATTGTATCGCCAGGCAAATATCCAACTGCCTTAGAAAAAATTCCTGCTGGCAATTCACCTTGTTTTGCAATTTTTATTGTTCCCGAAAATGAATTCTGTGCAAATGTAAACGAGAAAACTCCTGTGAGTAAAATTAAAATTGATATAAAGATTTTTTTCATATATTTCCTCACCCGTTATTTCTTATTTTGTAAAAAATTTCATCAGCAATTTTTTTTGTCAATTCATAAATTCCTGACTTTACATCATCAAATTTTTTGTTCAAAGGATTTTGTTCTCCGCTTGCAATGACATTGTCTGTTTTTACATTGATTAGTTTCCATGAAATTTTTTTGACATTTGTTATTGCAGAATTATTTAAAGATGAATTTCCAGTTTCATAAAAAACTAAAATCTGGATAAAATAATCAAGTCCGCCTTCTCTTGCTTCTCCAAGTGATTTTCTAAATAACTGCTCATCTTTTTTTTCGCTGTCAGAAACACAAGTCAATGAATTTGAAAGCACAATTCCTCTGTTGAAAAAATAATCAAACAAAGCATCTTCTATAATATATGATGATTCTTTTACATTGCTTTCAAGAGAATCCCGCTGAAGAATTTCAAACGAAATTGTCATTGCATATAAATTTGTGCTAAACAAAAATATTAAAAACGCTGCGATAAAAAATTTTTTCTTTAGCATAAACATAAAATCCCCTCAAAAAAATTCAGAAAATCGCAAACATTTAACAAGATTTACAATTTTTCCAAATTTAAGTCTTCTCATAGATAATCGGAATTTGATTTTTTTTTATTAGAAATATTTTTGATGATTAAAACTTTGCTGATTTGCAGAGAATTTTTTGATTAAACGAAGAATTTTTACTTAACAGAAAATTTTGCTGCTTGCATTGCATATTCTGTTCTTGCCGATTTTGCTGATTTGCAGAGAATTTTAAAAAATTTAAAAATTTATACACGCTATAAAATTTTCTGAAAAACAAAAGACTTTTTCGTTATCCAAAATCAAAATAAAAATAAAACAAAATTCCTATTTTCTGCAAAAAATTTCTAAGAATGACAGAAATTTAAGTCTGTGCTATAATATTTGGAATCAAAAAAAAGAGAAAACTATGAAAAATTCTGATTCACGCTTATACATAATTGGTGCTGGATTTGCCGGCCAAATGATTTCAAAAGAATTACAAGAAAAAAAAATTTTTGGTACAGTTACTTCATTTTTAGATGATGACAAAAATTTAATCGGAACAAAAATCGACGGAATTCCAGTTTTGGGACCAATAGATTCTATGGCTGACGTTCTTAGAGTAAACGCTCTTGACGAAGCAATCATTGCAATTCCCAGTGCTCCAACTGAAAAAATCAGACATATTTTTGATGTTTTAAAAACTGCCGGCTTTATAAATATAAAAATTCTTCCTTCTGTGAGTCAAATTATTGACGGAAACGCGCATTTAATTCAGGCACGCGATATAAATCCATTTGACATTTTGGGCAGAACACCAATCACTTTGAATTTAAAGGAAAGCCTCGCTTATTTAAAAGGTAAAAGAGTTTTGATTACAGGTGCTGGTGGAAGTATTGGCAGCGAACTTGCAAGACAACTTCTTTCCGGTGGCGCTGAACGACTTTATCTTTTTGGGCATGGCGAAAATTCTATTGTAAACATTTATCGTGAACTTCACATTTTGCAAAATGAAGGTGTTGGGGAAAAAGCTTCGGTTGTGCCAATAATCGGTGATATGAAAGACAGGGAATACATCCGCTACATTATTTCCAAAACTCACGCTGATGTTATTTTTCATTGTGCTGCATACAAACACGTTCCAATGCTCGAAGAAAATCCAATCGCTGCAATAGAAAATAATGTCTTTGGAACAAAAAATCTTTTGGACGCAGCCTTAGAAACAAGGGTTGAAAGATTTGTTTTAATTTCAACTGACAAGGCAGTAAATCCTGTGAGCGTTTATGGCGTTAGTAAAATGCTTTGTGAAAAACTTATAATCGAATATGCGCAAAAATCAGAAAATTTAAAAAAAGATAAATCATTTATGTTTGTGCGCTTTGCAAATGTTTTAGGTTCAAGAGGTTCAATTCTTCCGATTTTTATGGAACAAATTAAAAACGGCGGACCGGTTACAGTTACAAATCCGGAAATGGAACGCTATTTTATGACAATTCCAGAAGCATGTTCTTTGGTTTTGCAAACTGGCGGTGTGGGAAAAAACGGAAAGGCTTATCTTTTAGACATGGGCGAAAGTGTAAAAATTTTGGATTTAGCACGACAAATTATAAAATTTGCAGGATACGAACCCGACAAAGACATAAAAATTCAATTTATTGGCACAAGACGTGGCGAAAGATTAAAAGAACCTTTGTGGCTGGACGAAGAAAATCCAACTCAAACTGAATACAAAAAAATTTTAAGTTTAAAAAATATTCCGCTGAAAAACATAAATATTTTTGATTTGCTTAGTGAACTTGAACCAATTTGCTTTTTTAAGAAAGAACAAGAAAATTTATTCCGCAACAAAGAAGTTTTATTAAAAATTTTAAGAAAAAATGTTAAAAGTCTTGACGATTTTTACAGTGATGAAGAAAAATATAGCGAAAGAATAAGTATGACTTTAAGTGCGAAGGTGGTTTTGTAATGTCTCAAATTAAAGTTCCATTTTTTAAAGCATCAATTTCTGAAGAAGAAGAAAATGCCGTTTTAAAAGTTTTGCGTTCTGGCTGGCTTACAACTGGAAAAGAAACGCTTGAATTTGAAAAAGAATTTGCAAAAAAAATTGAAGTACCTTACGCTCTTGCAGTAAATTCAAATACCAGCGGAATGATTTTGGCAATGGATGCTTGTGGCGTAAAAAAAGGAAAAGCAATAATTACAACGCCCTACACTTTTGTTTCAACTGCAAGTTCCGCATTGCATTTAGGCGCAGATGTTTATTTTGCTGATGTTGAAAAAGATTCTTATTCAATAGATCCGAATGAAATTGAAAAAATTCTAAAAAGTCCAAAAGGTAAAAACGTGGTTGCAATCGTTCCTGTTCACATTGGCGGAAATGTTTGCAATATGAAAAAAATCACTCAACTTGCAAAGAAATATAATGTAAAAGTTATTGAAGATTGTGCACATTCTTTTCCAAGTAAAACTGAACTGGGATTTGCAGGGAGTTTGGGCGACATTGGAGTTTTTTCATTTTATGCGACAAAAACAATTACAACGGCAGAAGGCGGAATGATTACCACAAAAAATCCTGAACTTGCTAAAAGAATGACTCAAATGCAAATGCACGGAATGGACAGAACAACATGGGATCGCTACACATCACCAAAGGCAAGCTGGGAATATGACATTGTTGCTAACGGATACAAATTTAATCTTCCAGACATTCTTTCAGCAATCGGAAGAGTTCAACTTTCAAAAGCAGACGATTTTTATAAAAGACGAAAAATTTATGTAGAAAAATACAATGAAGCTTTTAAAAATCTTGATTTTATAAAAATTCCGCCAAGTTCACAGGGAAATGCATGGCACTTATATTTACTCCGCTTAAATTTAAATAAATTAAACTGCGACAGAAATACTTTTGCAAAAGAACTTCAAGACAAAGGATTGGGAATAAGCGTACATTTTATTCCCCTGTTTAATTTTACTTTCTGGCAAAAACTTTACCCGGATTTTACGCAAGAAAATTTTCCTAACGCACAAGAAAAATATTTGCAAACAATTTCTTTACCACTTTGGCCAGATATGACAGAAGAAATGGCAGATTATGTAATTCAAACTGTAAAAGAAGTTGGAGAAATTCATCATGAGTGAAAAAATAACTGAAAAAACTAAATCTTTAAAAAAAGAAATGCAGAAAATCAAAAAAAATCAAAAAAAATCCCCTTCTAAAATTTCTGAAACTTCTAAAACTGAAGAAAAAAAATCGGCTGTCAAAAATAAAAAAACTAAAATTTCAAAAATTTCATATCAAAATGATTTTTATTCTGACTTAAGTTTTGAAAATATGCTGACTGCTAAAGTTGTAAGATGCCCGGCACGCAAAGGAATTATAAAATCAGTTTCGCACACAAATCTTCCAGATGATTATTTTCTTGTAACAGCACGCGATGTTCCCGGCGCAAATATTATTGACACAGTTGGCGGAAAAATTTCTGTATTTTGCAACGGAAATATTTCGTATTTGGGCGAACCTATTGGACTTTTGGTTGGTCCTGATTCAGATAAAATTGATGAACTTATGAAGGAACTTGTAATCGAAATTGATAAAAATTCAATCGAAGATTATCTTGACGAATCTGAAGAAAAACTTAGTTTAGAAAAAGAAGATGAAAAATTAAACAAAAAGAATTCTTTAAATCCAAAATCCGCAAATTTAAAATCATCAAAAAAAGAATTAACTGTAAGCAAAAAATCAAAAATATTATCTAAAACCCAGGATGTTGGTTCTGATTTTTTTTCAAATCAAATTGCAAACCGCCAGATTTTATGGCCAAAAAATTGTGCTATAGAAAAAATTTTTGAAAACTCGCCGCACGTTCTTGAGCAAGATTATTCATATTCGCTAAACATTCCAAATTATGGCGAAACAAATGGTGCTTTGTGTTCATGGAAAGACGGAATTTTAACAGTTTACACACCAACTCAGTGGATTTTTGATTTACGTTATATGCTTTCTAAAACTTTAAATTTGGAAAATGAATCAATCAACATAAAACGAACAAAAACTTACAATCGCGGTTCTAACAGCATTTGGTACAATTCCGTAATTGCCTGTCAGGTTGCAACTGCCGCTTTAAAAACAAAAAAATCTGTAAAACTGGTTTACACAAGACAGGAGCAAAATAATTTTATAGACGCAGTAAGACCGATTTTAATTAAACATAAAACTGCCGCTGACGAAAATGGAAAACTAAAGGCTATGCAAATTGATATTGATGTTGATGCAGGTTTTTTAAATCCATTTGCGCAGGAAATTATTGACAGACTTGTAATCGCTTCAACCGGCGAAGTAAAACCAGAAGCTTTAAAAATTGATGCAAAAATTTACAAAAGCAACAATCCGTCTTCGTCAATCGACATTCAACTTATTGATTCTTCGGCATTTTTCGCTGTTGAAAACCAATTAAATTTAATCGCTGCAAAATGTAATTTAACGCCAGCAGAAATCAGACTTTTTAACGGAATTTCAGAAAATAATTTAAAATCTTCTAAGTCAAAAATTTCATCTTATCCGTTTTTAATTGAACTTGATAAATATTCAGAATGTATAAACGCAGCAGTAAGAATAAGCGACTTTAACAGAAGATACGCTTCTTATCACGTTGATTCGCAGGAAATAAGAAACCGCAATTTAAATTACAAATATGACATAATTCGTTCTTCGCCGTTACGTGGAATTGGATTTGCATGCGGCTGGTCAGGAAGTGCATATTTTGGTTCTAAGCTGAACGAAAGCGAACAGTCAATGGAACTTGTTTTAGACGAAAATTCAAACATAATAATTCACTGTCCGCCAATTTCGCAATCAATACTTGAAATTTGGACAAAAATTGTATGCGAAACCTTAGACATAAATCCTTCACAAGTAAAATTAAACACGGAATTTGAACCAGGAAAAGAACCCTTGCTGCCGGAAAATATTTATTCAAACATCAGCATAATGACGATGCTTCTGAAAAGATGTCTTGCTGAACTAAAAAAATGCGATGAAAAAACACCAAAACCTTTTGTTGTAAAAAGAAAACTTTCGCCAACGCAGAAGAAAAAATGGAACAGCGAAACTTTTTCTGGCAAACCTTTTCACAAGACATCATTTGGAGTTGCAGTTTTGGAACTAGAACTGGACGCCTGCACTTTTCGCGAAAAAATTCGTTCAATCACCTTGGTTTTAAATGCGGGAAAAGTGATTAACATAAAATCCGCAGAAAATTCTGTAAAACTTTCTGTTCAAAAAGTAATGGAAAGCCTTGTTGAAAATGATTTTGTTGAATATCCAAAAGTCAATATAAATTTTATGCAATCCGAAGAAGAAGCAATGTGCCTTTCTGATTTGGTTTATCAGATTTTACCGGCGGCTTACACACAGGCTTTAACTCAAGTTTTAAATTGCTGCATAAATGTAATTCCGCTTCAAACTGACACAATTTATTACAAACTTGAAGAACAGAAAATTTTTGAAAGTGCAAAAGAAATTGAGGAAAACATAAACACTTACGCTGAAAAAAATTCATCTGAGGCAAAAGAAAATCTTGGAACTTTGGAAGAAGTACAGAAAAAAACGCAGGAGATTGAAAATGATAATACCAATAATTCTTAATGGCACAAAAACAATAATAAATGCTGAACCAGAAGAATCCTTGCTTTCGTATTTGAGACGGCAAAAAATTTTTTCTCCAAAGTGCGGCTGCGAAAAGGGAATTTGCGGAAACTGTATGGTTTTGTTAAACGGAGAAAATGTAACTAGTTGCAATATTCCTGTGGGAATTATTCGGGATTCAGAAATTATCACTTTAGAATATTTAAAAAATAATCCTTTGTATGCGGACATAAGTCTTGGTTTTAATCAGGCGGGAATTCATCTTTGCGGATATTGCAATGCAGGAAAATATTTTACAGCGTACAAACTTTTACAACAAAAAGTCCGGCCTGAAGTAAATGAAATTTATGATGCAATTAAAGGTTTAGACGCTTGCTGCACAGACAGAGATTCTTTAGTAAACGGAATTCTTTATGCAATTGCGGCAAATCACAAAAGATTAGGAGCAAACAAAAATGCCAGATAGTTTTAAAACTGTTTTTATTGCAAATAATTTAAGTGATGTTTTTTATCATCTGAATAATGTTGCAAATTTACAAATTATTGGTGGCGCAACTCAAGTTGAAGAACTCGCAGAAGAATCTCTTTCAATCCGAAATGTTCCTGAGTTAAAAAATATCGAAAAGCATGAAACTTATATAGATTTTGGTCCGGCGGTAAGTCTTTCTCAAATGCTTGAACTTGAACACAATTACTTGCCAAAGGTTTTAAAAGATGCAATTAAATCTATTGGATTTTATTCTGTAAGAAACATGGCCACTTTGGGCGGAAATATTTGTGCAAAGGGTTATAAACACACGCTTTGGGCACCACTCCTTGCATTAAATGCTTATCTTGAATTTAAAAGAGAAAAAAATCCTAAACAGACAAATAATCTTAATAAATTTATTAAGCAGAAAGATACAAAGCTTATTCCTTTTGATAGTTTTACAGAAATTCCACCAAAATACGTTTTAACAAACATAAGAGTTTCTCTGCAAGATTGGGACGTTAGTATTTTTAAAAGACTTGGACCTTCAAATAAAATTACAAATTTAAGCGCAAGTTTTGTTTTTCTTGTAAACACGCAAAAAAATATTATTACAAACTTTAAATTAGTTTTTTCTGGACCGATTGTGTTTCATTCGCGAGAACTGGAAAACCGATTGATAAGTGCAAAACTTCCACTTGAAAAAGATGTTGTTGTAAAATTTGTGGAAGATGCAGAAAGAATTTATGATGAACAATTTTCAGCAGATTTTGTAAGTCCGCTTTTGAAACTTGAGTTTTTAAACCTTTTGCGAAATTCACTGGAAGAATTGCGTTAAATTTTCTTAAAAATTTATTTTATCAGCATACAATCACCATAACTGAAAAATCTGTATTTTTCTTTTACCGCTTCTTTGTATGCATTTAAAATATTTTCTCTTCCGGCAAACGCACTCACTAACATTATCAAAGTACTTTCTGGCGTATGAAAATTTGTAAACATTTGATCAACAACTTTAAATTTATATCCCGGGTACATAAAAATATGCGTACTTCCCGGACCGCCCTTTACAATTCCATTTTCATCACAAGCACTTTCCAAAGTTCTTACACTTGTAGTTCCCACAGCAAGAATTGGACGGCCTTGTTCCTTAGCCAGATTGATTTTTTGAGCAACATCATAAGGCACAGAATAAACTTCTTCATGCATTTTGTGCTCTTCAATATTTTCTGAACGCACTGGCAAAAATGTTCCCAAACCAACATGCAAAGTTAACCATTCAAGTTCAATATTTTTTGCGCGCAGTTGATTCAAAATTTCTTCTGTAAAATGCAAACCGGCAGTCGGGCAGGCGGCACTTCCTGTCTCTTTTGCATAAATTGTTTGATAACGTTCGTTGTCAGTATCATCATCTTCACGGCGAATATAAGGAGGAAGCGGAATATGACCATTTTTTTCAAACCACTCTTCTGTAATTTCAAAAGGAAATTTTATTGTTCTGAATTCAGTTCCTTCATCATTTAAATTTTCCTGAATTACACCTTCACTGCCGTCGCTGAATTTATAGACATTTCCTGGCTTTACTTTTTTTGCACCTTTTACCATTGTGTTCCATGAGTTCGGATTATCCATTGGATTTAAAAACATAAATTCTTGTTCCCGACCGCTACTTGTTTTTATTCCGTAACAACGTGAACGGCGAACCTTGCTGTTATTAAAAATCATTAAGGTTCCAGGTTGAATCAAATCTGGTAAATCTGACATTTTAAAATGTTCTACATTTCCAGAATTTTTTCCTAAAAGCATAAGTCTGTCTTGTCCTCTAATGCCAGAAGGTTTTTGCGCAATCAATTCTTGCGGAAGTTGAAAATCAAAATCTGTTAGTTTCATAATTTATTCTCGAAAAAAATTAAAATTTATTTGTGGTATTTTCAGATATAAAAAGTAAAATTGTTTAACTTAGTTTAAGTTTGCTTTCCAAACAAATCAATTTGACCATAAAAATCGTTTTGATTATTTT
>CAZDAY010000051.1:7001-9715 GCA_964503435.1 uncultured Treponema sp. | reverse complement strand
ATTTTTTTTAATCTATTTTTCATTTTTCTTTCCTTAAAATATTTTTTTTTGATTTATTCGTTTTTACCATAACCAGTTGGTTCTTCTCCAACAGTCCAGCTTACCTGATTATTGCTGAGAATTGTGTTGCCAGATGAATCATAAGTTGTAACTAAATAATATCCACCGCCAGCCGCGCCACTTACAATTTTCAAATTATTATAAGTTGCTACGCCAGGATACATTCCAGTGCAAGTAACAGAATTGCTCATGCTTCCGTTTGCGCTCATATTACAAGAAGTGTCTGTGCTTCCGTTTAGAATAAAATATACAAGACAACGAGATTTTTGTTCTTCGCTTAAAGAATTATAATCTGAACCAAATCCATTAAGGTTACCAAAGTAAAGTTTTCCACCATCTCCGCAATAAAAATCAGCATAATTTGTATAAGGCATTTTTATTTCTGCACCAAGCCCCGCAAGGTTTGATTTATAAGTTAAACTTCCACTTACATCACCTTTAATTGTTTCTGTTCCAAGTTTGCCTGTATTACTAGATTTATGCATCAAAGTAAGCTTTGCTTGAGAACGCATAATTGTTTTATTGTATTCACGGAACCATTGGTCAGCAGTTAAAGCGCCATATCCTCGGCACGCAAAATTTGTGTCAGTTGCAGGGTCATTTGAATGTGTTCCCTGATTTGAAATATTTAAACTAACAACCTTGTAATAATACATTTCACCAGCTTTTGCATTTGAATACGAATCAATAAGAGATAATTCTGATGTTGTTCCGACCTTTTTAAATCCACTGTCTGGCAAAGTTGAGCGATAAACCACATAAGAATAAGAAGATGTATCGCCGTCAGATGGAGCGTCCCATGTTATTTTTACTGGATAAACACCATTTAAATTTGCCGTCCAATTTTCGCTTAAATAAACATTTTTTGTTGCAGAAACATTTTCTGGCGCATTTGGTTGAGGAGCTGCAAAAGAACTTAATTCACTTTCTTCGTTGACACTTACGTTTACAGTAGAAATTTTGTAATAATTATATTTATCAGCTTCAAGAGAAATATATCCGCTTTCGTCTAAGTTTGCTGAAGAAACATTTGGTGCAAACATTGTTGGACTATCAGTTTGAGTATTTAAATAATAAACATTATAAACAAAAGGATTTTCTACAACATCATTGCCTAACGCTGGTTTCCATTTTAAGTTTACTTTTTTATCATCTTCGCCATCATCAACTACAATTACTGTTGGCGGACTTAACAAAAATCCGTAAGCAGGCTTTTCACTGTCTGGACCAGAATCACTAAATGCACTTTTTAATTCAGTTCCGTTCTCATAAACAGCAATAGTCATTATGTAATAATAATAATATAAACTTGTTGAAAGATTTGAATTGTCAATATAAGAAGTTGAAGTTGTTCGAGATTTTATTAAACTAACCGTTGAGTCTGCTGAACTTGAACGATAAATATTGTAATAAGCAGTTCCAGTTGCTCCATTATAATCAGCAACAGTAACAGAATCCCAAGAAATTGTTAAATTTTTTTTGCTTGTTCCAAAACCATCTACAACTTTTACATTATCTGGTGCGGCTGGAGAACCTTCTTTTAGAGAATATCCCATTGCAATAGAACTTCTTGCAGATTCAGTACCATTACCATTAACTGCCACAATTTTATAATAAAATTCAATTCCTTGATTTGAACTTGAAATTTCATCGGAATATGTGGTTGAACTTGCACTAATTGTTTTAATCAATTCCATAGAAGTGCCATCTTCTTTTTCTCCACGATAAATTTTGTAAGAATTTGTATTTGATGAACTGGCTTTCCATGAAACTTGAATTTCTGAAGTTGATTTACCTTTCCATGCAACAATATTTTGTGGTGGAGCATAAAGATAACCGCAAGCCTTTGTTGCTTCAACTGAAATATCAGAAAAATTGCTTGTTATATAGCCTTTACCAATATTTTGAGCCGCAATTCTGAAATAATATTTGTAAGAATATTCAGCGTTATTGTAATTTGGCTCAGAAAGAATTGTGTTTTCGTATTTTGTATCATAAACATAACTATTTAAAATTTCAAAATCTTCGTCTTGTGGCGTTGCATAATTTCCATCTTCATCTGGAGCAACTACTGCTCGTTCAATTATGTACGAACTTGCATTTTCAACATCTTTCCAGCGAACTACAATTTTGTTTGAATAAATACCTTCGCTTGCAAAAACTTGCTCTGGAGATTCAAGAACAACAGTACCACTTGAATAATTAAAAAGATTTGTTAAATCAGCAAATTTCGATTCTGTGTCCATAGGAATTTTTCCCTGAAACCAGTTTGCACACGATATTAATGAAAGTAAAAATAATGCTATAAAAGCCGTCTTTCCGAATGTGCTGATATTAGCGGTGGTTGAGCAAAGTCGAAACCTCTTGTTTTTTTTCTGATTCATTTTGTTCTGCGCTCCTTAATCTTCGCTTGGCCACCAGCCGTATTTTGTAGATTCACCTTCATAAGTTCCGTCTTTAGTTAATTTCATAGGATTCCAATATTTTAATTGGTCTGAACTTATTGATTGACCAGAAGATTTTGAACCATTTCGCCAAACTTCATAAGTAAAATCTGAAGTTGATGTAGCAAATTTTAATGTTGCATTGTAAGAATCCAAACTAGGACCATTTGCTATGATAGTAATAGGAACAAGTTTTGAAGATGAATAATC
>CAZDAY010000051.1:0-6901 GCA_964503435.1 uncultured Treponema sp. | reverse complement strand
CATCGCAGCCTTAACCAACTCTTCATCAGTAATATTTCTGTAAGCATAAACTGAACCATCGCCCGCTTCAGTTGCTTTTCCATTTTCACTTGTAAGTTCAATCTTGTAGTAATGTTTTGCATCGCGAAGAACTTTTAAAACTCCATCTGTTGTTCCAGAACTTCCATATTTAATTGCTGTAGGTTCAAGACGTAATGAATAATCCGCTGAAGATAAAGTTGTATCTTTTAGTGTTTCAAAATTTGCTTCTGGAATTGTAAAATTTTCAACATCATAAGACGCAACTTTTACAGTTGGATTAAGTAAATTGTAATTTGTAATATAAAGTTCTGCCTTATTTGGTCCAATCGCTCGTTTTGCATAATCCCAAGGAGAAACAACAATTTGTTCAGAACAAGAACTTCCAGTTAAAGCCGTAAATTTTAATGCTAAAAGATAACCTTTATTTAACTGTTCTGTGCAGATTGAATATCTGTTTTCTACAATTTTTGAAAGTTTTTCAACATAAGAACTAGACGCTTTATAAATACCGCCAACACTTACATTTGATGCCGAAATTCTATATTTAACTGCATATTCATAAGCGTTATAACGTTCCTCTCCAATTGGTTCACACGAAGTTGAATTTTCGCCTTTTTCACAAATTTTATAAACAGTCCATGAATTTTCTGTAGAATCCGCAAGTCGTCTTAAAATTGTTGGAGCATTATCTTTTGCATAATAAGGAGAGTCCCATTTTATAACTTGAGAAGTTCCACTTACAGATTTTTCTGCCGCAACATTCAATCCATAACCAAAAGTTGCATTTTTTACAAACGCCGGGCTGTTATCACTTGCAATATCTGAATAAGAAACGCCAGCCTTCCCTACATCTTCGCCACTTTTTATTGCTAATTTACCAGATTCAAATTCAAAATCATCAGAATCATTTAAAACCGGCAAAATTATGTAACCAAACGGAAGTCCCCAGGAAATTTTACGCTGATTTATGCTAGTTTCGTCAGCACAAGAAGAATCATCAATATCATTCAAAGTATATGTTGCAGAGCTTTCCACGTAAGAAACATTAGAACCTTCCACTGTAGAATCGCCATTTCGTTTTAAGATCGCATTTGAAACATCGTAATAATATTTGTCAGTTGAAGTTTCAATTTTAGAATTATCCGCAGAACTATCAGAATACAAAACGCGATAAATTATATAGCCCACCGCACCGTCAACTTTATTCCATTTTATATGAATATTGTTGTCATATAAGTTTCCAACACTTGCATTTACTAAAGCTGGACCAAATGTACAAACCGAAGCAGTTCCTTCTGTTGTGTTGTCGTCGGTAAGTGCAGAATTTTTTGCAGTAACTTTTAATATAATTGCTTTACCAGATTTTAATGCACTATCGTAGTCTCTAGGTTTTGTAATTTTACAAGTGTAAGTTTTGCCGTCGTCACTTGGAGTAATTTCTGTGTTTTTACCTTCGCCCGAACTTACTAAAAGTTCCGTTTTACTTTCATCATCTGCATAATAAGCACTAACTTCGTACTCGTCCGCCCTTTGAACCGCTAACCAATTCACCGTAATTGAATCATAAGCAAGCTTTGCCATAGAAACGTTTGCAGTTCCTAAAGTTTTATAAATTGAATCAAGTGATTTTGTTGTTTTCAAACCGTTATCTGCAATAAGCGTATATTTTCTTGCGTCGCCACTTGTTGCAGAATGATTGTAAGTTGCGTAAGTTGTGCCGTTGTTTTCGCTAGTTGTAAAATCAGAAGTAGAAAGAACAAGACTTTGTGTTGAACTTGAAAGCGGTTGTTCTGTTGTGCCATCATATTCTGTCCATTGAATTGTGTAAGTGCAAGCAGAATCATAATCCCATTTTAAAACATATTTGCTTGCGTAACCGTCACTTACTTCAAAAGTTTCAATAACCGGAAGTTTTGTAGAATCGTCTGTAATTGAACAGGAATTTGAACTTGAAATCATTTCGTAATATTTACTTGGAATTGAAGTATTTTCTGTTGCTGATGTTGATGATGAACAAATGTAAACTTTGTAAGAATAATATCCCTGATTTTCTAATAAACTTAAAAACTCAGAATTATAAACTTGTGTGTAAGTTTTTAATTCTTCTAGGGAAGAAAAATTTGCTAAAAATTTTTCTTCGTCAGCAGCAGGACTTGAACTTTCTGAAGTTTCAAATGGCGTTCTTTGATAAGTTAAAACGTAAGTGTAAAATTTTGAATCATCTAAGCCAAAATCTTCAAAATCAAAATTAAAATTCACTCCAATCGAAGTAAATTTTGTTGAATTTTCAGACTTTTTATATTCGGAATTTAATTCAAGAGAAGCCTTAGAAATTAACCAGGCATTACATTCTCTATAACTTGAATCTGAACTGATTTTTTTATTTCCAACATCATCTGCATAAGAGCGAATTCTATAAGTATATTGTTTTCCTGCAACTACAGATTTATCTGTGTAAGAAATTTTTGCTCCAACACGATAATTTTCATAATTTGGAATTTTAGAATCTTCTGTTGTGTCGCCGAGTTCAACTTTAAGAACATCATTTTTACCAAAGTTTGCATCTTTATCACAAGTAAAATAAATTTCACTTGCTGAACTTGTACTTGCTTTTGAAGAATCAAAAGTTCCAATGTAAGAAGCCAAAGATATATAAGCAGCATCCGATTCATTAAGCAATTTTCGTTCAATCGTAAAATATAATGGATGTTCTTCATAAATTCCCGAAGAAACTTTTACATCAACTGCTTCCGAAAGTATCCATGAAATTTTAATTCCGTTTCCTGAACTTTCGGTTGAAATTCCTTGTTCACTTTCTAAATTTTCTGGAGCACTTGGAGTTGTAAGACGAGCCGTTTCTGCATCTGCAAAATCACTTTTTTCTGCTAAATTCTCGTCATACCCCCCCCCAACATAAGATTTGACTAAATAATAATAAGTTGTTTTGTTTTCTAATCCACTGATTGAAACACTTCTTGTGCTGCCTTCCGCATACAATGTATCTCCAACTTGCGTAAGTTTATCGCTTCTATAACAAAGAATTTCAAACTTAACTGAATCTTCATAAGTAGAATCACTGCAATTATTCATCCACCAGGAAATTGTTGCGCTTGTGCCGTCAGTTCCTAAATCAATACTTGTTATATTTGGGATTGCCATTGAAGAACCGCTTACATAAGAACTCAAAGAAGATTCTTTTTCTGAATAAGAAATTGCGCTAATTCTAAACCAGCATGAAGTTCCTGGCTCAACTGCGTAATCAAATTCATTAAGATTTCCATTTGTTTCGCCAATTTTTTCAAATGTTTCAAATGGAGAATTTGCTTTGTAAACGAAATATTGCTTTGCATTTGAAACTTTTGTCCAGGTTAAACTTATTTTCCTGTAGCCGCCATGACTTGCCACAAGATTTTTAGGAGATGAAATTGATGAGAGAGATGCTTTTATTTCAGAAGTATCTATTTCCCCAATAATTGAATTAGAACAAGAAAATACTGTTAACAATAATGCACAAAAAAATAAATTTCTTGTAAACAGCAAAATTGAATGGATAAAATTTTTCATAAAAAATATTCTCCCAATTAAAAATTTATATCACTCTTAACTTTTTTAAGGTCGGTAAATTAACAGATTCCGAAATGAATTCGGAATGACGATACAATTTGAACTTTTTAGTCAGCCCAGTGTTAATAGTAAAATATCACTTGCTGAATTCAACTAATTCCGGACGATATTCAAAGTGCATATTATCCCAAATTCCCCAATTTCCGCCCCAAACAAAACCTTCATCTTTAAAAATTTTTATAACATCTTTTGGAGGCATCCATCTTGAAGAAAGTGGCGTTAACATCCAGTTCTCAGGATTTTTATCTTTTGCCCAACTCCAAAAAACTTCTTTTCCACCATAACTCACTGGAAGAACATCAAGCGCAATTCCTAAACTATGAAAAGATTTTCTGTTTGTTCCGCTAATAACTCGCCAGTAATAAGCATCCGCAGATTTTAAATTATCCAAAAAATTTTTTACTTCAGCGTTCGATTTTGAAATTTGCAAAATTTTATCATTTACTTTTTTCAGAGGAGCAACAATTCTTTCGTGAACATTCGTTTTTTTTCCCAAAAATTCAACCGTTTTTATTCTCTGCTCTAAACTTGCTCTTGTTGAAGAATCATAAACTGCGTCAAAAAAGAACATTGGAGTTCCGGCACCAGAACGACGATTTTCTGTGGAAGAAAATTCTTTTAGCCGATTTTTTTGTTCTTCTGTCATACTTGCAGGATCCTGTAATTCACCAATTTTATAAAGAAGCCCCCAATATTTTTCTGAATTTGCAAGTTCATCTTTTGGAAGCAATTTTCCATTTGCCCAATATAATGTTGAAGGATTTTGATGAAGCGGAACTTGAAAAGTAATTTCCCAATCATTTAATTTTTCATCAAATTTATAAGAAAAAATTATGTCAGAATAAGATTTTTTTAGAATCCTAATGCCTTTAGAAAAAGGAATTCCTGAAGCACAAAAAATGCCTGAATTAAAAACCAACACCAAAATAAAAATTAAGAAATTTCGTTTAAAATTCATTTTGTCCTCATTTTTAAATTAGATTTTTGACTTAAAAAAAAGTTGCAATTTATATATGCAATTTATACTTTCAGTTTATAACAAAAAGTTAAATTTTGTCATTCTCCAGAAAAAAATTTCTTTTGCTCCGTAATTGAATTTCTTTCCCAAAAAACGCCGTTTGCATAACCTTGAATTTCCTTGTTTTTTTCAGCATCTTCAAGACGCTTTTCTGCCCAAGCGCAATATTCTTCACTCAATTCAATTCCACAAAAATGTCGTCCCAGTTTTTTTGCAGTTACGCTAGTTGAACCGCTACCCAAAAATGGATCAAAAACAAAATCACCTTTATTACTCGAAGCCAAAATCAGTTTTGCCAAAAGTTTTTCTGGTTTTTGAGTTGGATGTGCCGTATTTTCAGCCATGCTCCAAAAAGGAATCGAAATGTCGTCCCAAAAATTTCCCGGGCAAGTATCTCGAAATTTTCCTTCTTCAGTTTGATTCCAGTCTTTCGGATTTCCGTCCACTTTATAAGGCGCAATTACCTTTCTTCGGATTTTAACATCTTCAAGATTAAAAACATATTCTTCGCCCAAAGTACAAAACCAAATGTCTTCCATTGAATTTTTCCAGTTTGATTTTGCTCCTCTGCCTTTTTCACGCTGCCAGGTAATTCTATTGCGAATAAAAATTTTTTTCTTCTGCTCAAATTCTGTTAAAACTTCTGCAATTTCTATGCTGCTTTTCCAATCACAACAAATATAAAAACTTGCGTTCGGTTTTAAAAGCGGCAAAAGTTCGTTAATCCAGTTTTCTGTATATTTTTTGTATTCATTGTGCGAAATTTGATTGAATTTTTTGCCAGCGAAATTTTTTGTTAAATTATAAGGCGGATCAATAATTGCCAAATCAAAAATTTCTTTCGGAAGATTTTGCATTACACTTAAACTTTCTCCGCAAATAGTCTTATCTTTTATTTGTTCTGGCGAAAGTTCTTTTTTATTTACTTGCTGATTTTGCGGATTTTGCTGATTTACAGAAAAATTTTCTGTTTCACCGGGCAATTTTTCAGTTTTACCAAAAAAATTTGCGTTTTCAGCGGAAAAGTCGGCGATTTTATCAGAAAGATTTGCGGTTTCTTCAGAAAATTCTCGAAAATCCAAACATCGTCCAAAATAAACTTTACATTCTTCTTTGCTCAAATTTAAAGTTTTATTACGAGAAGATTTTTGTTTCTTCTGCAAACCATCAGAACCATGCAAATCCTTCAAATCAGCCAAACCTAACAAATCGCTAAAATCGTCAAAATTACGAGCATCTTTTAAATTTGAATTTTCTAAAAAACTATCTGATTTTTTCAATTTGCTCATGCTGCTTGTCAAGAACTGACATTATGTTATCAATTATTGCTTGTTTAGGGTCAGGCGTATCTTCCGGAAGAGATGCCATAAAATTTTTTCTAAAAGATTTACATTCAATAATATCACTTGCGGCAAAAATCTGCTTATCAGGACCAACCTTATCATTAAGCATATTTTCATCAGTAATTTCAAGAATATTTCCATTTACGCTAACAAGAATTGCAATATCAAAAAGTCGCAAATAACTGTCAATTTCGCGAAGTCCACGTTTTGTTTCTGGATGACCAGGTCTATAGCGGGTTCCAGAAGGAAACACAAGAATAACCTGACCATTACGCTTACAGTTATCCATTGTTCTCATTGCAGCAAAATTTATTTTTTTAGCCTTAGCTTCTTCAGCTTCCTTTTCTTCTTCTGTATGACTTTCATCAGTATTTTTATTAAGACTTCTAGTTGGATAAATAACAATTCGTGTAAAACTTTCAGCGAAAGCTTTAACAAAAGGATTTGCTTCGTTAAGTTTCATTCCAGCAATTGCCACAATTTTTTTTGAAAGATTATAAAGTTTTTCATTTCCGCTGTGTTCAAGCATATAACAAAAAGCCGGCAAATCAGTGTTCTGATAATGTTCCATTAAAATAAGACCGTGCTTTCCTTGCTCAACTAAATCATAAAATTTTTCAAAATTCGCAATATTTTCAAGATGACTTTCTGGCAAAAGATTTTCTTCAACAAGTTTATCTAACAATTTTCTAGTATTAGGATTTCCTTCCTGATAAATGTTTGTTTCGTTAATTTTATCTGCTGCCACAGACAGTTTTGCAAGTTCCTGAAAATATTTACCATAAACTTCAGCCAAAGGTCTTTTTTCCATACAATGCTCCCTAAAGTGCTCCCATAAAATTTGGAAATTATTTTAATTTTTTATATTTTATTTTAAATTTCTCAAGAATAGATG
>CAZDAY010000050.1:0-9737 GCA_964503435.1 uncultured Treponema sp. | reverse complement strand
GTTCATTTTAAAGATATAAAATAAATTTGCCGATAATTCAAAAGAAATAGAATTTGGAGGTTTCCTTGAAAAAATTTTTACTTTCATTTATTTCATTATTTTTTGTTTCTCCAATTTTTGCACTTATGCCTTTTTTTACAGGTTTTGCAGGATTTTTGACAAACATTGGAAACGATTCTAATTCTGAAGAAAACAAAATTTTTGACCCGGAAATTACAGCCGAAGCATATTTTTCCGGACAATTAGATTTTAATGGAAATTTTCTTTTGCGCGGTGAATTTTTTATAGAAGCAAATGATCTTATAGATCAGAATTTTTTTGAAGAACCGGCAAGTGAAAACGCATTTTTTAGAATTGAAGAAATTTCTGCAACCTACAGATTTAATTCAGCAAATTCTTCGCATTATTTCAGTGCGTTTTTAGGAAATTTTGAGCCAATCGGAAGTGATGTTTTTCTTCAGCGACAGTTTGGAATTAAAGCAATCGGTTCATTTTTTACTGAAAGCTGGCACGGATTAAGTGGCGCTTCTGTTTATCCTTTTTACGGCGCAGGACTTTCTTACGTTTTAAATCCGTCTTTTCCATGGGCTTTGGGATTTTTCTTTTACGTAAAGACTGAAACACAAGATGAAATCACCACAAATATCATTAATTCTGATATAAGATTTGCTTCAGTTCTTTCATGGCTTACTGCCGATATTTCTACAGGACTTTCATTTCCGCTTGAAACTTCTGATGACGCTGGAACAGAAGTTATTTTAATAGTAAGAAAAGTGCAACTTCACGCAGGTTTTGATTTACTTTTTGGAAACAAAAATACTTTTTCATTTTTCCTGCAAGGCGGATTTAACAAATTTACGCTTAATCCTTCAAAAACAAATTCCAGCGACAACAAACTTTCATTCAGCGATTTGTATTTTATTGTTGAACCAAGATTTGCTTTGCGACAATGCAACATTGATTTGTCTTTATTTAACATTCCTTCAGAAAGTGCCGATGATATGCTTTATTTAAAACATATTGTTTCCGGAAGTTCTTCAATTACGAATCTTCTGGGCGCAAATCTTTGTGTTGTAACGGACAATCTTTACCTTGGAAATATAAACTTTACGTTTGGAATTCATACAACTTTTTGCTTTACTGATTCAGTGCTTGCGGATGCAATTTCTTCTCCAGCAAATATTTTATCCTGGACAAAAAAACTTTATGTAACGCCTTTTACCTCTGTGCCAGTTTTTGGCGGACAAGTTAAGGCTGAAATTTCTGCTAGTGTTTTTGATTTGATGTCCTGGGAAAACGTGAAAAATGCGTTTAGAGCAAGCGTTGGTTTTAGGAGCCAGTTTTAAGGTTTTACTACAAAGCAGAGGACTAAATCCTGTCGGCATCCTGTAGATTACGAGAATTTTCAGTTTGTGAAAATTCTCAGAATCTTATGGCTTTTTTTTATGGCAACGTCCTTGTCGCCATCTACTACAACACTGATGTTTTATTCCAGCGACACTTTAGTTTTGAATTTTGGTGATTTAGAGAACTTCAAGCATCGCTAAAACAAACTATAAATTAAGATTTTTTAGTCGAGTGCACGCTTCTTTTATGTCTGATTTATGACCAAACGAACTGAAGCGCAAATAAGATTCACCTGAAGGACCAAAACCGCTACCCGGAGTTGTAACAACATGGCACTCGTCAAGGATTTTGTCAAAAATGTCCCAGCTTTTCCAGCCCGGAAACTTAACCCAAAGATAAGGAGAATCGCCAGTAAAATAAACTTTTACGCCAGCCTCACTGAAATTTTTTCCAGTTAATGCTTCTTGAATCATCCTTGCATTTTCCAAATAATAATCGACCAAAGCAGTGGTTTCTTTTATTCCTTCTGGATCAAGAGCAGCAAGTCCGCCACGCTGGGCAATATTAGATGCGCCGTTAAACAAAGTTGTCATTACGCGGTTCCAGTCTTGTTTTACTGAAGTTCCGTCAGCAAATTTTAATTCTGAAGGCACAACTGACCAGCCGAGCCGAACGCCTGTAAATCCTGCCAGTTTTGAAAATGAATTTACTTCAATTGCACATTTTTTTGCACCAGAAATTTCGTAAATGGTTTTTGGCAATTTTTCGTCGCGAATAAATGCGAAATATGCATTATCATAAATAATTATGCAGGAATTTTTGTTTGCAAAATCAACTAGTTTTTTTAACTGCGATTTTGTAGCTGCTTTTCCTGTGGGATTGTTTGGTGAACAAAAATAAATCAATGTGTTTGGTTTTATTAAATTCAAATCTGGAAAAAAATCATTTTCGGCGGTACATGGCAAATAAGTAACGTTTTTGTAAGAGCCCTTTGAATTTGCTTTTCCAGCGGCACCTACAATCACACTTCCATCAATATAAACAGGATACGCAGGATCTTGAACAGCAATTTTAGTTTTTCTGCCAAATAAAGTCTGAATTCGGGCAATATCACATTTTGCTCCATCAGAAATAAAAACTTCATCAGCACTTACCATTTTTGGATAAACAATTTCTGCAATTTTCTGGCGCAATTCGCTTAAGCCCTGTTCATCGCCATAACCAGAATAACCTTCTTTTGTACCCAAAGCCTTTACGTAATCTAACATGGATTTTGTAATGTGCTTTGTTAAAGGTTCGGTTGTATTTCCAATTCCAAGACTGATGATTTTTGCATCTGGATTTTTTTCCTGATATTCACGTCTTCGTTTTGCAACTTCTGGGAACAAATAGCCAGCAGAAAGATTTGAAAAGCCTTCGTTTCGTTCAATCATAAAACACCTCGTTTGTTTTTTTCAAAACTGATTATAGCAGTTGAAAAAATCTTATACAATTAAGCACTGTGGATTTTTTGATAAGCATCAGAAGATTGCCACATCACTTCGCTCCTCGCAAATACATGCTAACATTCTGTTGATTACGAATTTTTTTTGTACTAACAGCAAGACTTCTGCTTGCACACTCCGGGAAAAGTAAATTCAAATTCTGCAAAAGAATTAACTTCGCTGCTTACAGAAATATTTCCGTTGTGAGCATTAGCAATCACATCCGCAATAGAAAGACCAAGTCCATAACCGCCAGTTTGTCTTGTCCGCGATGAATCAGAACGATAAAATCTTCTGAAAATTTTATTTAAATCCTTTTTCTCAATTCCGTAGCCAGTATTATAAACCTTTACAAAGTAATTATTAGAATCATTCAGCCCAACAGAAACGCGAATTAAATCATCTTTTTCAGTATTTTTAAAAGCATTATCAAGTAAAATAACCGCCAGTTGTTTTATTTTTGCTTCATCACCGTAAACTTTAAGACAATAATTAGGAATATCCAGTTCAAGACTTTTTGAACTTTCAAAGGCAACGCTTTCAAATGGCAAAACAGCACATTTTATTGCTCCAGCCAAATCAAAACAAGTCATATTAAATTCATTGCTGCCAGCATCATCTTTTGCAAGATAAATCAATTCTTTTACAAGCGTTGACATTCTTTCATTTTCAGTTTTTATGTAAGAAATCCATTTATTTTGCGGAAATTCTTGCTGTAAAACAGAAATATTTGCACTTATTACAGCAATTGGAGTTTTTAATTCATGACTTGCATCAGCAATAAATCTTCTCTGATTTTGAATTGATTCATAAATTGGATTCATAACAGACAGCGAAATTGTCCAGGAAATTACGTAAGAAAATAAAAGTGAAAGCGCAAAAATTACAACAGAAGCAATAGCAAAATTTTTTTCCTGCATAAAATCATTTTTTCGGTCAAGAATAACCAAAAGTGAACGATTTTCATAATCTGAAAATGTAAAATTATAACCGTGAAAATTTCTTAAACGCATTTTATTTTGATTTTTATACGAAAGTGCCTTGTAAACCAAAAATTCCGGACTAAAATCCATTGGCTGAACTGCAAAAGTTTTTATAAATTCATAACTTGAATTATTTGAATCAATTAAAACTGAACAATAATTTCTAAATCCATCAGGAAAAGATTCAAAATTTATGTATTCGCTACTTAAAAAATTTTTATTTTCTGAAAAATCACTGCTTTTTGAAACATTTTTATAAAGGCTGGAAGAACTTTGAATTTGTGTTTGCTTTTTATTTTTTGATTTTGAAAAACGATTATTTTCATTTTTAAGTGGCGGTTCATAAAATCCACCATTTTTAATAACCTGACTGACAAAACGCTGGGCTTTTATTCCATTTGAATCGCTCAAATAAAAATTATAACCCAAAATTACAATAAACATAACAAAGGCAATATTCAGTAAAGTTGTTATAGAAAATCTAAAACGAAAATTTTCAAAACTTGATTCTTTATTCAAAACTTTTTCCTTATTCGTTTGCAAAAAAAAAGATATTATGAACAAAATTATTTAAAAAAGCACTAAAAATTTCAAGAGAAAACTAAAATCTTAAAAATTGAAGTTTGAAAACAAGCGTTTTAATGTTTCGTTAATAAGTTCAACAAGAAAGTTCGGAATAAAATTAAATTAAAGTTTTAGGAAATTATTTTTCTTCCAAAGAATAGCCAATTCCGCGAGCAGTTCTGATTTTTGTATTGATTTTTAAAGTTTCCATCTTCTTACGCAAAAAACTGATGTAAACTTCTACGTTGTTATATTCTGCATCACTGTCGCCGCCCCAAATTTTAGAAATAATTCTTTCCTTATCAATAATTTGCCCTGGATTATCAAAAAGTAAATCAAGAATTTGAAATTCTTTAAGAGAAAGTTTTATGGATTCTCCGCCTTTTTTTGAAATTTCACATTTATCTTTATCAAACAGCAAATCACCAAATTCAAGACAATTTTCTTTTACTTCACCACGTCTTCTGGTTAAGGCTTTAATACGTGCAAGAAGTTCGTCAGTATTAAAAGGTTTTGTCATATAATCGTCAGCACCTAAATCTAAACCGTAAATTTTGTCTTCCATTTCGTCCCTTGCTGTTAACATAAGAACCGGAACATTATTTTTTTCTTCGCGGATTTTTTTTAGAATTTCCCAACCACTAAGTTCTGGAATCATAACGTCCAAAATAATTACGTCATAAATTCCACTTTGAGCGTATTTTAAACCTTCTGAGCCTGTGTAAACCGCATCTACGCCATAATGATTTTTCTGTAAAATTTCAACTAAGGCCTGCGAAAGGCGAATTTCATCTTCTACAAGTAATAATCTCATAATTTTTGTAATAATAAAAAAACTTTAAGAAATCTTAAATTTTCAAATTTGTAATTTTTATGCCATTTTAAAAAGTTGTTCAATGTACTGTTCTTTTACAACCATAACATTGCAGTGCGAACTTCCAATAATTTCACTGTTTTGAGTGCTCAATTTTGTATGAATAAGACTTGTAAATTCTGTAAGTCCGCTGCTTCCGCCCAAAAGAATCAAATTTGCCTGCCATTCATCCGCGGCGCTAACTAATTCAGACCAAACTGCTCCAAAACGCAATTCGGTTTCTATTTTAACGCCCTTTGATTTGCCCAGTTTTTCAACATAAGCAAGATTGTTTTTTCCGTCCTGCTCAATTTGCTCGGAAGCATCTTTACATTCATCTGGAATTAAGATTTTTGTTAAGGAAAGCGTTTTTATGGCATCAGTATTAACAACATAAATAACTTTTACGCGACAAGATGTTTGTTTTGCCAAGAGGATTGCGTACATAACTGCATGTAGCGAAGACTTTGACCCATTATATGCAACAATCACTTTTTGAAATAAAGGTTTAATCATTTTTTCTGCCTGTTTTTTAAGGATTTTAAGACAAATACATTTTCGCGTTCTCTTTCTTCAAGAACACTTTCGATGTACTTTACGGTTTCTTTGTCTTGAGGAACAACCATTTTGTCTAATGCGTTTACTCTGCGCTGCGTTTTTTTGACTTCAAGGGCAAGTCTCCAAGCAATAGTTCTGATTGAGGCAAGTTGCGTTAAAATTGAAAGTAGTTTAAAAAATTCTTTCATAACCAAATCTGAATCTGGATATGAACCTAAAATCGAAGAAAAAATCTGTTCTTTTGGCAGTTTCACATCAACTGAATCAAAAGTCATTCCGCCAATAACAAGTTTTTTACTTTCCATTTCAAATTTATAATTTACCGGAAGAGCAATTCGTTCAACTCTATCGCCTCCAACGGTAAGAAGCATATTTTTTAAGGCTGGATATGCCGAATTTATACATTTATCAATTTGACGCTCCAGAAGTTTTACCTTTTCAACAATGTGCATAACTTCCATTACAAGAATTTCGCGTTTCTGTTCAAGTAAGTCGTAACCTTGCACGCTTATTTCAAGTTGTTCTTTTATTGCGAGAAGATTTGATTTTGTTGGAGCAATATTTAGTTTTGCCATAAAATCACCTTAGTTATTCAGCATGACGACCTTTTTTAATTAGTTACTTTCAGTTTTATTTTCTGATTTTGGAAGATATTTATCAAGCATTTCATCTTTTATTCGGTACAATTCACTGCGAGGCAAAATACTTAAAAGTTGCCAGCCTAAATCTAAGGTTTCTTCTATAGACCTATTTTCATATTCATCCTGAGTGAAAAATTTTCCTTCAAGTTCGTTTCCAAATTTTAAATAAAGTTTATCCAAATCGCTTAATTCTTCTTCACCAATAATGCTTGCCAAATTACGAATTGATTTTACCTTTGAATAAGAAGCGAAAAGTTGGCTTGAAACTGAGGCGTGATCTTCACGAGTCATTCCCTTACCAATTCCGTCTTTCATTAAACGGCTTAACGATGGCAAACCACTTACCGGCGGATACATTCCCTTAGAAGACATTTCTCTGTCAAGAACAATCTGACCTTCTGTAATGTATCCTGTAAGGTCTGGAATTGGATGCGAAATATCATCATTTGGCATAGTCAAAATAGGAATTTGTGTAATTGAACCAGATGAACCTTGAACCTTTCCCGCTCTTTCGTAAAGTTCAGCAAGATTTGAATACAAGTAGCCAGGATAACCTTTTCTGCCCGGAACTTCACCGCGAGTTGTAGAAATTTCCCGCAATGCTTCACAATAATTTGTCATATCAGTCATTACAACTAAAACATGCATATTACATTCAAACGCTAAATATTCAGCAGCAGTAAGAGCACAACGTGGCGTGATTATACGTTCAATGGAAGGCGCATCCGCTAAAGACTGGAACATTACAACCTTTGAAAGAACTCCCGACTCTTCAAAAGTTTTTTGGAAGAACTGAGCAACGTCATATTTTATTCCCATTCCAGCGAAAACCATAACAAATTCTTCTGAATCATTTAAAAGTTTTGCCTGCCGAATAATCTGTGCTGCAAGTTTATTGTGTGGAAGTCCGTTTCCAGAAAAAATTGGAAGTTTTTGTCCACGTATTAAAGTGTTCATTCCGTCAATAGATGAAATTCCTGTTTGAATAAAATCTTTTGGATAAACACGAGCGTAAGGATTTATAGGATTGCCGTTTACATTTAATTTTTTGTCGCTGATAATTTGCGGATAGTTGTCAATAGGTTCGCCTAAACCGTTAAAAATTCTGCCAAGCAAGCCCTTTCCCACTCTAAGTTCCATTGGTTCTTGCAAAAATTCCACTGTGGTCGCATTTAAATCAAGACCAGTTGTGCTGCCGAAAATTTGAACGATTGCAGTTGTTTCATTTAAATCGATTATGCGGCCAGTTTTCTTTTCACCGTTTTTGTCGCGAACGTAAACAACTTCATCGTAGAAAGAATTTTCACTGCGTTTTACAGCAACAATCGGTCCGTCTACAGCATTTAAACCAGAATATTCTATTCCTTTCATAACATTGCATCCTTGCTATAAGTAGCAGAAAGTTCTTCCATTTGTTCATTCATATGCATTTCTATTGTATGGAATTTTTCCACTTCTTCATTTTTTATAATACTTTTTGCTCTGATGATTTCGTTGTGAACAGGAAGTTCTTCAATTCTTAAAAGTGGACAGGCTTTTTGAATCAGTTTTAAAGCCTGATTGTAAAATTCCATAATCAAAATCAAAAGTTGAATTTGTTTTTCTGGAGTTGAATAAGCGTCAATATCATCAAATGCGTTTTGTTGCAAAAATCCGTTTTTAATCATTTCGCAAACTGTAAGAACAAGACGATCTCTGTCTGGCAGGGCATCTGCTCCAATAAGTCGGACAATTTGCTGAAGACGTTGCTCTTTTTTAAGAAGTTCGAGTGCCTTAATTCGACTTTGTGCCCAGCGAGGATCTAATTTGTCCCACCAGTCTTTTACTTCGTCAGCATATTCTGAATATGAATCAATCCATCCAATCGCAGGATAATGACGGGAATTTGCAAGTTCTCTGTCGAGCGCCCAAAAGCACCTAATAAAACGTTTTGTGTGCTGAGTTACAGGTTCACTGAAATCTCCTCCAGGTGGCGAAACTGCACCAATTACGCTAACTGAACCTTCCTGTCCGCATAAGGCATTTACGCGACCGGCTCTTTCGTAAAATTCAGCGAGTCTTGTTGGAAGATAAGCAGGGAATCCTTCTTCGGCTGGCATTTCTTCCATTCGACCGGAAAGTTCCCTCAAAGCTTCTGCCCATCTTGAAGTGGAATCTGCCATAATCGCGACGTGCATTCCCATATCTCTGTAATATTCTGCCAAAGTGATTCCTGAATAAAGTGAAACTTCTCGCGCGGCAACCGGCATATTTGATGTGTTTGCAATTAAAATTGTGCGTTCCATAAGCGAGCGTCCGTTTCGAGGATCAATCAACTGCGGAAATTCAGTTAAAACATCAGTCATTTCGTTTCCGCGTTCACCGCAACCAATGTAAACAATTAAATCAGCGTCGCACCATTTTGCAATAGCATGTTGCGTCATGGTTTTTCCAGTGCCAAAACCACCAGGAATTGCAGCCGTTCCTCCCTTACTTAACGGAAAGAAAACATCAATTACACGCTGCCCCGTAACTAAAGGCTGAGAAACTTCAAGTTTTTGCGCAAAAGGCCGAGGTTTTCTTAAAGGCCAATAGTGACTTAAAGAAATTTCTTCGTCCAAATCAGTTGTTGCAATAACATCGTCAACTGTGTAACTGCCACTTCCCAAAAAACTTTTTAATTTTTTACCTTTAATGTAAGGCGGAACCAGAATTTTGTGTAAAACAGAGCCAGTTTCCTGAACAGTTCCCAAAATTGTTCCAGGATTTATAGGCGAATCTTTTGAAATTTCCTGGTTTGCAGAAAATTCCCATTTTTTTTCAGTATCAATCGCTTCAGTTCGTTCACCTGGTTCAATAAAAACGCCGCCCTGTTCAAACATTTGTTTTAAAGGCCGCTGAATTCCATCATAAATTGTACCTACAAGTCCGGGACCAAGTTTTAAAGACAAGGGTCTTTCGCTAGAAACAACATCTTCGCCAATATGCATTCCAGAAACATCTTCATAAACCTGAATTGTTGCCATTCCTTCATTTTGACGGATTATTTCACCAATAAGTTTTTTTGCGCCAACTTCAACAACATCATAAAGTCCGCAGTTTTCCAAACCCTGAGCATAAATAATCGGACCTGAAATTCTCGTAATTTTTCCCTTAATCATTCTGGAATCCTCCCACCAAATAATGCACTTCCAAGTTCATTGCAAGACTTATCCAAAATTTCTTTTACCTTTTCGTCCAAAGTAAAACGGCAAATAATTTTATCCAGAGGTTCTTTTGGCGATATTGCATAAATAAGAATTCCCTTTCTATATTTAAAGCCCGAAAC
>CAZDAY010000049.1:6689-9852 GCA_964503435.1 uncultured Treponema sp. | reverse complement strand
GTTTTCAAAGTTGATTGCAAGTTTTCGATGTAAAATGGCATTTTCAAAGTTGACCGGCAGTTTCAAAGTTTATGGGGCGATTCTCAAGGTTAAGCGGCAGTTCTTTAAATTAAGCGACAGTTTTTAAATTAAGCGGCAGTTCTTTAAATTAAGCGACAGTTTTTAAAGAAAAATGGCGTTTTCAAAACTAAGCGCAAGTTCCCGAACCGTTAATTTTCAAAGAAAAGTTTCGCATGCAAAAAAAAATCCCTACAATTAAATTGCAGGGAAAATTTATTTATAAAAAAGCCAAATTACCAGTTATCCATCATGTCATCTTCATCTTTATTTTCAATATCATAAAGATCAGTAACTGCTCTAAGATCATCAAGATACAAGTAATAAGCACCTCTTGCTTCCATTGGATTACAGTCAATTCTGAAACCTACAATACGAAGACCTGGTTTATCACCGTGATAAACACTCTGCTGAACAATACCATGTTCTCCATCAAGTGAAGGAGGAATTGCCGCAGTAATTTTTTTCCAGCCAGAGAATTCCAAAGAACCCATCCAGATTTCAAAATTATTTCCATTATAATCTTGAACTAAAAGCCATAATTGATGACCCATATTGCGTCCACAAGCCCACACAGAAACTGTTTTTGTTATACCTTCAATAGGAATTGGGCGTGCAGCAGTAATAAAGAAAGAATTTATTCCTCTTCTGAAGAATTCTGTTTTAACACCAAGAACTTTTGTATCTTCCTGTTCCTGATTATCAGCATCTTCCAATGGTTCCTTAGCAAGAGGGCTACCATCAAAAAGACGTCCAGAAATTACTCCGTAGTCAGGAGAAATATGAACATTCCAAAATCCTTCTCTTTCAAAACGGTCAACACTTACTTCTCTAAGAGCCTGACGAGCACTGTCATTACCAATTTCTGAAGCATCTGGATCGGCAAGACTTGTGCTACCATTAGAATCTCCAGCCTGAGCAAATACATAAGTTGCAGAAATAAGGGCCAACGCTAAAATTGCATAACCAAATTTTTTCATCATCGAACCGCCTTTTTATTATTTAGCATCATCTATAGTCTGTACATTTGATGAATCAGAAGAATCACCAAAATCAGCATCTTTTAAATCATAACCATCATAAACATTAGACAGTATATTAGTTGTGTACTTAAGTTGATCGAAGTAAATAACATAATCATCAACGGCTTCATTTGAATCTGAACGAATTCTAAAACCAACAAAAGACAAATCTTTACGACCAGAACGAAGTTTTGAATGCTGTCTGATATAACCAGGCACATTTAGAACGACATTTCGCCAGCCCTGGAAATCAAGTTTTCCTGCATTAAGAACGTGAACTCTTCCGTCAGCATCACGAACAAGAACTTCAAGATTATAACTGTAATTAGTACCCCAAACCCAGAAATCAATTTGTGTTACTGTGCCAACAAAAGGAATTTCATAAAGCTTATCACCTTGTGAAGGATAAACTTCAAACCAGTTGTCACCTTTACGATCAAAAGCAGCCTTTACACCCAAAACCATTGCGGTTGGATCGCTGTCTTTGTGATAAGGACGCAAAGAATTAGGAATTCCTTCAAATTTTTTTACGATTGGATATCCATCAGCAATAAAACGACTTGCTTGTACACTCCAATCCCACTCTGCATCAGTATCGAAATTATCGATAACTATTGTTTCTACTGCTCTTGCGCTAGGCTGTGCAACTACAGGAATACAGCAAGCAAATGCAAGAACCAGGCTACCAAAAATTACGGCCTTTTTCATTCAAATCTCCTTGAATATGATAAACATTGTTAATCAATCAAAACTTTTAGTAAAGAATTTTAATCAATTTACAAAATTCCTTATTTATCTATCGGAATGAATTGTTGATATCTTTAATTTTTTAAAGACTCTTAATAGATTGATTATATTTTGCAGAAGATTATTTGTCAAATCATTTACAAACTTATGCAAAGATATCTTCTGGTATAAAAAAACAATTTGACTTGAATTTAAAGATTAAATATTTTATCCTTTTTATTGATATCTATAATATATGAAATTTATAGATTCAGGAGTAATTATGTTTAGCTATAAAGAAATTGGTCTCGTAAACACACAAAAAATGTTTGAAGCTGCAATGAAAGGACAATTTGCAATTCCTGCTTACAACTTCAATAACATGGAACAAATGCAGGCAATTATTCAGGCTTGTGTTGAAACAAAGTCGCCTGTAATTTTGCAGGTTTCAAAGGGAGCACGTGCTTATGCTGACAAATACATTTTGCGCAACATGGCTCGCGGTGCTGTAGAATACGCTCATGAACTCGGTTGTGATATTCCAATCACCTTGCACTTAGATCACGGTCCAAATTTTGAAGTTGCAAAAGATTGTATTGACAACGGATTTTCTTCTGTAATGATTGACGGTTCAGCCCTCTCTTATGATGAAAACGTAAAACTTACAAAGCAGGTTGTTGAATATGCTCATTCACAAAAGGATTACGTCACTGTAGAAGCAGAACTTGGTGTTCTTGGCGGAGTTGAAGATGATGTTGCTGCTGAAGAATCAAAATACACAAAACCAGAAGAAGTTATTGATTTTACTTCAAAAACTGGCTGTGATTCACTTGCAATTTCTATTGGAACTTCTCACGGACGATGTAAATTCACTCCAGAACAATGCACAAGACGCGAAGACGGAACTTTAGTTCCTCCACCACTTGCATTTGATGTTCTTGAAGCAATCGAAAAACAACTTCCAGGTTTCCCAATCGTACTTCACGGTTCATCTTCTGTTCCACAGAAATACGTAGCAGAAATCGAAAAATATGGTGGAAAAATTCCAAATTCTGTAGGAATTCCAGAAGAACAACTCAGAGAGGCAGCAAAATCAGCAGTTTGCAAAATCAATGTTGATTCAGACGGAAGACTTGCAATGACAGCAGCAATCAGAAAGATTTTTTCTGAACAGCCAGACGTTTTTGATCCACGACTTTATCTTGGTCCAGCACGCGAAGAACTCAAGAAAATGTATATGGATAAAAATATAAACGTATTTGGTTCAGCAGGTCACGCAGACGACTGCAAATAATTTGTAGAAAAAACTAAATTTTATAAAATCCGTGTCAGTTTTGATGCGGATTTTTTTTATATCT
>CAZDAY010000049.1:0-6589 GCA_964503435.1 uncultured Treponema sp. | reverse complement strand
AAAACTAAATTTTATAAAATCCGTGTCAGTTTTGATGCGGATTTTTTTTATATCTTCTGTGCAAAGTGCCAGCCCCCCTGCCCCTGTTAGCACAGAAGATTTCCTCTGTTAAACCGCAAAATTTTTATATCCACTTCCTAAATTCACAAGAAAATGATAAACTTAAAATATGTTTGCATTTTTATTTTTAGCAATTCCGTCAATTTTAGTTTGTTATTGTCTTACTGATAATCACTTTGATTCAAAAAAATCATTTATTCCGCCAATTTTATTTGGTTTTTTAACAGGAATTTTTTACATTACAATCAGAGAATTTTTTGTTTTCGGAACAAGCACTCAAGTTGCAAGTTTTTGGAAAAGTTCTTTAAAATTCTTCCTATACAAAGATTTTTTTCCAACACTCACTGTAACTGCAATTTTTATGATTTTTTCAAAAGATTCACTTGATTACAAAATTTCTTCACTTATTCCCTTAATTTCAAGTTTTTATGCAGTTTTTATTCCCTATGATGTCATTGCGCTCGAAGAAAAACATGCATTTTATATGCTTTTTACGCGAACGATTATTGCAATTTCTTCAATTTTTTCATTCAGTACCTTAATTCGTTTTGCCTCAGAAAAGTTCAAAAATAAAAACACAAAATCTGGAATTCTTTTTTCAATATTAAGTCTTTTGCTCTTTTTTATTCCGTCCGTAAGTTATTCAATTTGGTATTACAAAATTTCAACTATTCTGCTTATAATTATTTCTGTTTTAATGATTTGTTCTGCAGCATTTTTAACAGTTTTAGTCAGACTTAAAAATTTAAAAAACAAAGAAGATGCTTACAGGCCAGTTTTTCTCGATATGTAATTTTTTTTTATTTTATTTGGAGTAAATTTTCTAAGTAAAGGCTTTCCGCGGCTCCGTTTTCACTCCGGTACCGTCATAATGCCGGTACTAAACCGCTACAATCCGACTGGCACTTTGTTTTTTTAAATTCATTTTTTTTAGTTTTATAAAGCATTTTTTCAATCAATTTTCCCAAAATCATTCAAATACTAGACAAATAAGTCAGAATTTTGATATTATACACGATATGCTATTATATTTTGCATAGGAGGATTTATTTGGCAGACGTAAAAGGTTTACGCGTTAACGAAATGATTCGCGTTCGGGAAGTCAGACTCATTGATGAGAATGGAGAACAGAAAGGCATTGTTCCAACAATAGAAGCATTAAAAATGGCTAGGGAGCAAGACCTTTACCTAGTAGAGGTTTCGCCAAATGCTAATCCGCCAGTATGTAAAATATTGGATTTCGGAAAGTACCGGTTTGAACAGGAGAAAAAACTCCGTGACTCCAAGAAAAATCAGAAAGTACTAAAGATTAAGGAAATTCGTATGCAACCAAAAATTGGTTCAGGCGACCTTGACACGAAAGCAAAGCATGTTCAGGAATTTCTTGATGAAGGTGATAAGGTAAAAGTTACAATCCGTTTTAGAGGACGAGAACTTGCTCACACTGAATTAGGATTTGATGTTCTTAAAGAAGTTGAAAAAAGGCTTAGAGAAGAATCTTATTCCATTGAAAAACCTGCTGCTATGGAAGGCAGATTTATGTCAATGACTTTAAGTTCAAAAGTTTCTAAACCAAAAGCAAAGGTTTCTGAAAGTACAGCAAAAACTACACCAAAAACAGAAAAACCTGTACAGGAAAACTAAACAAGAGGTAATTGTTATGCCTAAAATGAAGACAAAGAAGTCAGCGTCAAAACGCTATTCTTTAACAGGTACTGGAAAAGTAAAGTACAAGAAAATGAATCTTCGTCATATTTTGACAAAGAGATCACCAAAAAGAAAGATGCACTTACGCCATGCTGGAATTCTTTCTGAAGATTCAGCAGCAAAAGTTCGTAAGCAAATGTTGCCTTACGGCTGATTATAAGGAGTTATAGAATGTCTAGAGCAGTAGATGGAACAAAACGTAAAAATCGCCGTGCAAAAATTTTAAAACTTGCAAAAGGTTTTTATGGCGACAGAAAATCAAACTATAAGGCTGCAAAAGATGCAGTTGTAAAAGCACTTGACCATGCATATTCAGGACGCCGCAACAAAAAACGCGATTACCGCAAACTTTGGATTGCCCGTATAAATGCAGCAGTTCGTCCAGAAGGAATTTCGTACAGTCGCTTTATAAACGGACTTGCAAAAGCTGGAGTTACACTTAACCGCAAAGCTTTGAGCAATATGGCTATTGAAGATCCAACAGCTTTTAAAGCAGTTGTTGAAGTTGCTAAAAAAGCACTTAATGCTTAATTTGGCATTTTAAGGAAATAGTCGATAGATGTTAAGTCTCGATCAAGTTCTTTTATTGCAAAAAAAAGTCGAAGCCGCTGTTGATAAAATTGTTTTGCTTGAAAAAAAATTACAAGAGTCAGACGAAAAATTTCAAGAAGTTAGCAAAGAACTTCAAGATATAAAAAGTAAAAGTCAATCTTATGAAGTAAAATTTCAAGAACTGGAAACAAAAAATCAAGAGCTAAAAGCAGAAAACGATGCTTTACGTAGCAAATGCGTAGAGCTCACAAATGCGCTTTCTGAAAAAACGGAGTTGGTGGAAAATTTTGAAATAGCACAGAACAAGATCGAGATTAGCATTTTAAATGCATTGAACAAACTTGATGTAATTGAAAATTCAGTTTTAACATCTTCAGGTTCACTAGATGCAGAAAATAATACAAATTTACCAACATCTTCTGAAGAAAATTCAAATGCTGATGAAACAAATAAAAATTCAGCAGAACAGTTAAATCTTGAAGAAAATCAGAAAATCAACAGTAAATCTGAACAAAACAAAACTCAAGGCAATTCATATCAAACAAACACAAAAGACGAAGAGCAAACAAATAATCAAAATCTTGTGCCAGAAAAAAAATCAGATGATAATTTAAATAATTCGGATATAAATATTGACGAAAATCTTGAATTTGCGGATGAAAATCAAAATCAAGAAGCAAATTTACAAGATAATTCTGAAAATTCCTCTGATGAACTTGATATTTTTTAAAATAATTTAAGAAAATGGGAAAACTTAAAATTGATCTTTTAGGAACGAGTTTTAGCGTTTCGGCGAAAGAAGATTCAGAATATTTAAACAGACTTTTAGATTATTACAAACAAATCACGCAGACTCTTGAAGAAACAGGAAAAATAAAAGATCCTTTAAAAATCAGTATACTTTCTGGTATTGCTTTGGTTGATGAACTTTACAGCGAAAAACAAAAAAATGCAAAACTTCTTGCAAATATTCAAAATCAAAATGACGAACAAGTTGAAGATATTGCAAATAATATTTTAGATTTAATCGATAAGGTACTTTAATGGAAAAACCTAAAATTTGGGTTGACGCAGATTCTTGCCCTAGCCTTGCACGAAATGTAATTTTAAAAGCCGCCATAAGATTAAATTTAAATGTGATTTATGTAGCAAACAGAAATATTCCGTTTTCTATGAAAAGTGATTTATTTTCTATGAAAATTTGTGAACAAAGTGAAGGTGCGGCTGATAATTATATTTTTGAAAATATAAACACAGAAGATATTGCAATTACCCGCGACATTCCTTTAGCGGACAGACTTGTAAAAAAAGATATAACTGTAATAAATGACAGAGGCAAAGAGTTTTCTCAAGATTTGTGCAAAACAATGTTAGCACAGAGAGATTTAAATCTGGCACTTAACAAGGCGGGCATTAAGTTTGGCAGAAGTTTTAAATCTTATGGAAAAAACGAAATTTATGAATTTTCTAATTGCTTGGATAAAATCTTAACGCAAAAAATAAATTCTTATAATAAAGAACAATTACAAGAAAATTCTTGAAAACTAAAAAAATTTTATACAAACAAAAAAGCACTAGTCGGGCTGTAGTGGTTGCGCAGCAATTAGCACGAAGTGCTAACGGAGTGAAAACGGAGCCACGAAAGACCTTTACTTAAAGAATTTGCTCCAAAATCAAAAAAAATTAAGTAATAGACTCATTTATGTCTTCGAGACGGTCTTTTATCTGGAAAAAAACGTCAACTAATTCCGGATCAAACTGATGACCACGCTGCTTTTTTATTTCGTTAAAAGTCTGTTCGGCAGTCCACTCATTTTTATAACATCTTTTATGGCGCAAAGCATCGTAAACGTCAGCCAAAGCAACAATTCTTGCTTCAAGAGGAATATCATTGCCCTTAAGTTCCTGTTCGATTTCGTGGGGCATTTTTGTGTCAGGCACGTAAGACATATAATCAAAATTTCCAGGATACCCCTGCGGTCCGCCATCCCAGCGGTCGTGATGATGAAGACAAATATTTTTTGCCATTACATCCAGAGAATTTTTTTGCGGACTGAAAATTTGGGCGCCAATACAAGTATGGCCTTTCATTACATCGCGCTCGTCTTGCTCAAGAATGCCTCTTTTTTTTAAGATTTTATCTGAAATGCCAACCTTTCCAACGTCATGGCAACGGGCAGCAAGACTTAAATAATCGCGGAATTTTTCATGTTCCTTTAAGGGAATATTTTTATTTGCTGCATATCGGTCATAAATTTCAAGCGAAAATCTTGCAACTCTGTCAACATGTGCTCCAGTTTCGCGAGGATCTCTTAATTCAGCCAGCTTCAAAAGGCGATTTATCCATTCACGTGTTGAATAACTTTCAGAAAGGATTGAACTTACTTTTCCAGCTAACTGAGTAAGCCAGAATTCTGAATCATTATCAAAGGCAATTACTTTGTTTGTTTGCCTGTCAATGGGATTTATTATCTGTAAAACACCTAAAATTTCGCCGGTTATTTTGATAAGAGGCAAGGTCAACATTGAAATTGTATGATAATCATTTTTTTTGTCGTTATCAGGATTGAATTTATAGGGGCGCTTTATGTTTTTTGAAAAATCAATATAATCCGGTAAATTATAAACATCTTCAATATTTAAAACTTTTTTTGAAATAACACAGTAGCCAGCGATTGATTGTGCAGTTGGATGCATTGAATATGAAATGTATGGAAGCTTTTCGCCTGGCTTTAAGCGTTGCTGTAATGTATTATTTTGGCTGTAACGAATTGAAAGTAAATCGCTTTGAGCATCAAATTCATAAATAGAACCTGCGTCTGCATTTACAAAATTTCTAGCACCCGTAAGACTTCGCTCAAGAAGAACGTCGACATCTTTTATATCTTTTAATTCTTCTTCAAGTTCTGTTAATTGATGCTGCATTTTTTCATAATCCATACTTCTTCCTCAGTAGTATTTTAATTAATTGTGCAATAACTTACAAGTTTCCAGCTTATTTATTTTTTAATTTGGCGGTTTTGTTTTGAGGACTGGCGGTTTTCTGAGAGACTGGCGGTTTACGGAGGGAACTGGCGGTTTGCGGAGAGAACTGGCGGTTTGCGGAGAGGACTGGCGGTTTACTTTGAGGACTGGCGGTTTTGTCAGAGGCCTAGCGGTTTTCTGAGAAGGCTGGCGGCCAAGTGTGCTAAGCGACAGTCAACTGCAAGGGCGCACGGCCAACTGCGAAAACTGCGAGATTTTTTCAAGAAAGTTTTTGAAGCAAAGAAAAATATATTGGGCCAGAAGAAAAATTTTTATGCGGTAAAATATGAAATCCGTTTTGCGTTTTATGAAGATTATCATAAATTTTTTCAAAAATTTTTTTAGCCGAAATTTTTTCAGAAAATGAAAGGTTAAATTTAGAATCTTCTGGTAACGAAAATTTTGCCTTTGAATTTTCTAAATTTTTTTTAAATATTTTTTTGCAATCATCAAAAGATTTTATGCTCACGTTATCAAATTTTTTTAAAAGTTTTGAAATAACATCATCATTTTCAGAAGGATTTAAAGCACAAGTGGAATACAAAAGATAAGATTGTGGAGCCAAAAGTCTCCAGGCAGAAGAAAGCAAAGCCCACTGTTCCATTGCCAAAGATTTTATTCTTGAAGGACTCCAGTCATTCAAATATTTTGAATCAGTTAAAACGTGCCGTTCACTTGAACAAGGCGCATCAAGTAAAATTGCGTTATAAGAATTTGTTTCGCGACGACACCAAGTACTTGCATCGCTACAACTTATGCGAATTTGATTTTGAATTTTTTCTGGCAAAGAAGATGAACAAACTTTTGAAAGCCGAAGCTTTCTTGAAGAAGAACGTTCATTTGAAAATAAAATTTGATTTTCTTTTAGATTTGCTGCAAGAACAAGAGTTTTTCCGCCGGGCGCTGCACACATATCAAGAATTTTTTCACCTTCAGCAAAATTATCACTTTGCAAAGGAAGCGTTAAAGCCGCACAAATACTCGCTGGATCTAAAAAATACGGTTCGCAATTTTCAAACTGAAGTTTTACATAAACATTATCGCCAAGAAGAGAAGTTTTTAATTCAGCCCAATCATTTTTAAAAATTTCAGAGTAATAAAAATCAAAACCAGATGAACCGAAAATTTTTTGTGCTTTTTTGGATTGTTTCATATTTTTGTATTTTACAAATTATTTAAAATTTTGAATGTAAAAATCATCTCCCATTTTTTTTCGGATTTCATCCACAGGTGCGTCTTCTATGCC
>CAZDAY010000048.1:3812-9889 GCA_964503435.1 uncultured Treponema sp. | reverse complement strand
GCGGTTGTCGCCTCCCATTCTATGGATAAGTACATAAAGATAAAAAAGATGGACCTAATCCTAAAAAGCCTAAGCGATTTCCGTTTTTTGGCATTTTGATTATTCTTCTGGCAATAATCGCATTGATGAATATGCTTTTTGTTCAAAAACCTGACACAGCGATTCCTTATTCAGAATTCAGGCAGTTAATTGAAAATGGGCAGATTGTTCGTGTTGATGTTGCTGATGATTATTTGATTGGTTATGGTGAATTATCTTCTTCTTATGAAAATAATTCTTCGCGTAATCGTTTCTTTCCTAGAAGTAATGAAACTGATTCTAACAGACAAATTTATAGAACGCAGTCGGTTTTAATGCAAAGTTTAATCACTCTGCTTGATGAAAAGGGCGTTGAATATAAATTTGTTGAAAAGCAGAATAACTATATTCCTTACATTTTGTCATGGCTTATTCCTCTGGCATTTATTTTTGTGATGTATTATTTCATCTTTAAAAAATTCGGTGGCGGAATTGGCGGAATGGGTTCTGTTTTTGGTGCTGGTTCTGGCAAATCTAAGGCGATTGATGAAGGAAAGGTTAAAACCCGTTTTTCTGATGTTGCTGGTGTTGATGAAGCGAAGGAAGAATTGGAAGAAGTTGTTGATTTTTTGAAGTCTCCTAAGAAGTACACTGATATTGGTGGAAAAATTCCTAAGGGCGTTCTTTTAGTTGGCCCGCCTGGAACTGGTAAAACTCTGCTTGCTCGTGCAGTTGCAGGAGAGGCTGGCGTTCCATTTTTCAGAATCAGCGGTTCAGACTTTGTAGAAATGTTTGTTGGCGTTGGTGCTAGCCGTGTTCGTGATTTATTTAAGCAAGCACGTGAAAAAGCTCCTTGTATTGTTTTTATTGATGAAATTGATGCGCTTGGAAAAAACAGAATGAGCGGTTATGGCGGCGGAAATGATGAACGTGAGCAAACCTTAAATCAGCTTCTTGTAGAAATGGACGGTTTTGATAACGAAAAAGGTTTGATTGTTCTTGCGGCAACTAACAGAGCAGACATTTTAGATCCGGCTCTTTTGCGTCCTGGTCGTTTTGACAGAAGAGTTCCTGTTGAAAAGCCAGATGTAAAGGGTCGTGAAGAAATTTTGCGTATTCATTCAAAAGATGTAAAACTTGACGATGATGTTGATTTTACTTCGATTGCTCATGGAACAGTAGGTTTTGCCGGTGCAGATTTGGCGAACGTTGTAAATGAAGCGGCCTTGCTTGCAGTTAGAAATGGTCGGAAAAAAGTTTCAATGGCTGACTTTAACGATGCTATTGATAAGGTAAGCATTGGTCTTAAAAAGAAAAATAAAAATGAAAATGAAAAAGAGCGTGTTTTGGTTGCTTATCACGAAACTGGACATGCACTTGTTGGCGCATTTACCCCGGGAAATCCTCCGGTAAATAAAATTACTGTTGTTCCTCGTTCAAATGGAATTGGCGGATTTACTCAGTATCGTGAGCAGGAAGAAGTTAACTTCCAGACCAAAAAAGATATGCTGAACCAGGTGGATTCTTTGCTTGGCGGACGTGCTGCCGAAGAAATTATGCTTGGTGATGTAAGCACTGGTGCTTCAAATGATATTGCTAATGCAACTGACATTATTAAGCGGATGATTGTTGATTACGGAATGTCTGATCGATTTAAAAACATAACTCTTGGAAAGGGAGTTTTGGGAAATCACGGCGGAGAACCGGCACTTGTTCGGGAATTTAGTGAAGAAACTCAGAATTATATTGATGAAGAAATTGCGCGGATTATGAATGAACGCTATGAACATGTTTTGCAACTTCTTAAAAGCAAAAAAGCATTGCTTGAATATATTGCAAAACGTCTTCTTGAAATTGAAACAATGGACGGAAAAGAATTTTATGATATTGTAAAAGCAGAAGATCATTGTGTTCAGCTTGAAAATAAGGCAAACGAAGTAAGTAAATCTGAAAAAAATAAATCTAATAAAACTGCGGCAAAATCAGAACAGAAAAATTCTGAAAGTTCAGATAAATCGACTTCAAAAGCAAAAAAAACTGTAGCAAAAAAAACTTCAGTTGAAAAGGAAAGTAAAAAACAAAAATCTGCAAGTAAAAAGGAAAAGTAATTTTGATTTGCAGCATAAAATAAACGTTAATTGCAAAGATTAAAAAATTAAAATTTATTGACTGGAATTATTTTAATTTATCTAGGCGTTACGCAAATAAAAGCAAAGCAGGCAGTTGACTTTTGTGCTGCATGACTTTGCTTGTTTTGTTTAGAATTTATTCAACTGGATTTTTTGAAGCCGTGCCGCCAGCCGCTGTAATCTTAGTGATAATTTCATCCGCTTCGGTCTTTGTTACGCCTGATTTTAGAACTGTCGGAGGCGTAAGTTTGTTTAAGTCGCCAAGACTAAAACCTATTCCCTAAAGAGCCTTTATGACATCTGTTTTTTTACTTCCTCAACTGTCAAGACTAACTGTGTATAATTATTCAGAATAAAATACATCAGAATATGAGTCAAACTCCAGTTCTAAAACTTGACCGCCTCTTTCTTCCGGGAATGTAACAGTAATCTTTGTGTCTTTTCCAGAACCTGTAACGTTGTAAGCCACTTCAAAAGCGTCTCCGGAATCATTTATGCAGTCTTCAAAATAAAGCTTTGAAGAATCAATTTTTGTGGTTTTATATGCGGCATGTGTAGTTCCGCCTAACTGAATTTCTGAACCATAAAAATCAATATAAAACTTAAATTCATGTTCTGTACCATCAATTTTTAAGCCAGATCCAGCCATGTTTTCAAAGCAACCGCCAAACGCCATCTTTGAAAGGTCTCCTGAACTTGAATCAACTGTTCCTAAAAGAGATTTGTATGACTTGCCAGCGTCGTCTGTTTTTTCTGAGATGTCGTACATTCTAACGCCAAAAAAGTCTTCTTTGTATTCGTCTTTTCCAGCCTTGCAAACCTCGTCATACGACATTAATTGTTCATTACCCTCATCGTCAATTTCTACACTAGTTTTGCTTATTGCATAATAAATGATGTTTCCGTCGCTAGATAATGAATATTTGTATTCACAAGTCGGATTGATAGAAGCCGATGAATCGGTAAAAGGTGGCTCAGAATTGCTTCTCCAATAGGAAGTGAATGTTCCGTCAGTTCCAAAGACATATTTTTCATTCGCTTGTAATTTGTCTGCTTTATCATAGAATGTCTTTCCTACAAAAATGTCCTTAGAATTTGCACTTCCGCCTGCTGTTCCCGGAAGACGTTCAATGCCTATGCTTCCGCTTTCTCCACTTCCGTCATCTGAAATTTCGCTGCCAGTCGGTTGCTTGCACGCAGAAAGCAAAAGTCCAGTCAGCACCAATGCAGTTAAACTTGCAAATTTAGATAATTTCTTCATTTTTTTAACTCCTTATTAAAAATGAATTTAAAATATAAAAAGCCCGTGTTTTAAAAACTGAAAATTCCAGTTTAAAAACACAGGCATTTTTTTTTTGAGTAAACAGTTAGAAGCAGAAAATATTTTAGTTGCGTTGCGTTGTGTTGTGTTGTGTTGTGTTGTGTTGTGTTGTGTTGTGTTGTGTTGTGTTGTGAATTATGAGTGCAAAATTTTGTTTGTCAAGTACTTTTTTAATATATTGTGAAAATACTTTGTTATTTATTGTTTTTTTCATATTGTTATACTGTTATATTTTAACAAGATTTTTTTTATTATCAAGTGAACGTGATATATTTGTAGTGTTTCATTCCATGTTTCATCAAGAATTATTTTCAAAAGATAATACAAATTCAAATTTTGAAAAAGAAAAATGATTTTTTAGATATGACAATTTTATCGTTGCTTATGATTTTCCTGAAACAAATGTAATCTGCAACACTAAAGAATTTCAGGCGGAAAACTCACTGAAAATCTTTCTGAATTGACACAACAGATTATTTGCAGAGAAAAGCGGAACTTAATTTATGCGAGATAAATTTTGTAAAAAATCTGCTTTGCGTTTGACAAAAGAAGTTTGAAATTTATTCACGATGAACATTACGATTTATAAAATATTTGTTATTTATATGACAAGATAAACGTGAGTGTATGAAAACAAAAAAATTGACACAATTAAAAACCGCCCTTACAATTCAGATATGTTAAACATTATTGGATTTGATATTGCTGCATTGCTTGTGAGTCTTCTACTATGCATAGTTTTGTTTGCAAATAAAACATTACCTGTAAAACAAAATCTCTGCTATAAATATATGCTTTATCTTTCTGTAATTGCAACTGCTTCTTCAATGCTTGAAAATATTCTTTTCAGAAAACTGGATTTTTTTTAAACGCCTGTTCTAATGGCAGCGGTTCTTTTTAATCTGATTTCATTTGACTTAATTTCCTGCATGTATGTAAAACTTATCATTTATTCTGTAAAATCAAAACGGGACTGGAATTTTTTTGAAAAAATTGTAGTAAATCTTCCTCAGTTTTTTGTAATAGTTTTATCTTTTCCTCTTGCTTATAAAAAAGCGTATACTTTTACACCAGAAACATTTCACGACACAACAATCAATTATCTTTTTTATGCAATAGCTGCATTCAATATTATCTTTGGATTTATTTATGCAGTTAAAAATAGAAATGCAATCGGTAAACAGCGCTCCATGTTAATCTGCCTTTTTTCTGCTGTTATTATTGTTATTGTTCTGATTTATATATTTACAGGAATTTTGATTTTGAATTTTGGAACTTCTTTAGCTTTGATTATTATAATGCTTACCATTCAAGATCCTAACGCAATGATTGATATATCAAGTGATTCTCTTAATTCTAAAGCCTTTGATTTGTTAACAAAAGAATGGCTTTCTTCGAAAAGTAAATTTTCTGTAAGTGGCATTGCAATTAGAAATCTGGGATTTATAAATGAAAAATATGGCACTGAAGTTGCATCAAGAGTTATTGAACGCACTGTTCATCTTCTAAGAGATATTATAAAAGAAAAATATATTTTCCGTTTTCATGAATCTTCTTTTACTATTCTTTCTGATAATATAGAGGAAAAACGACTTTCTGAACTTCTTGAAAAACTTTCTGAAGGAATTTTAGTTCACGGAATGAGTATTCGCCTTGATGCCGGTGCTTTTGTTGTTCTTTATCCGCAAAATTTTAAAACAGAGAGTCAGTTGTACAGCATTATTGATTTTATGATTAGAGATTTGTATAAAAATCCTGAAACAAAAATTCTTTTTGCAGATGATGATTTGCTAAATGCTTTGCGTTTTGAAGAAGAAGTTTCAGTTGCAATAAAAAATGCTGTTCACGATAAATCTTTTATGGTTTATTTTCAGCCGATTTTAAATCAAAAAACAGGAAAATTTGATACAGCAGAAGCATTGGCTCGTCTTGCTACAAAAGAACTTGGATTTGTTCCTCCAGATTCTTTCATTTCAAAAGCAGAGCAGAGTGGCGAAATAATCGAAATTGGAAAAATTGTGCTTGATAAGGTCTGCCATTTTATTTCTGCAAATAAAATAGAAAAGTACGGAGTTAAAAATATAAAGGTTAATCTTTCTGTTGTTCAATGTATGCAAAACGGAATGAGTAGGGACTTTATTTCAATAATTGATTCTTATGGAATAAATCACGATATGATAAATTTTGAAATAACAGAATCTGCAACTGACAACGCTGGCATTTTTTCATCACAAAATCTTTCTGAATTGCGTTCTGCTGGATTTAAATTTTCGCTTGATGATTACGGAACTGGCTATTCAAATATGACACGTATGATTTCTTTTCATTTTGATGTTTTAAAGTTTGACAAAAGCATTGTCTGGATGGCTGAAACTAAAAAAGAAGCCATGATTTCTCTTGAGGGAACTGTAAAAATTGCAAACGGAATTGATATGGCTGTTCTTGCCGAAGGAGTTGAAACTGAAAATCAGGCAAATTTACTTCGTAACGCTGGCGTTCATTATTTTCAAGGTTATATGTATTCAAAACCAATTCCCGAAGATGATTATCTAAAATTCTTAAAAGAAAAATCTGCTGCTTCAAAATAAAAAATTTTCGGTTTATACAAA
>CAZDAY010000048.1:0-3712 GCA_964503435.1 uncultured Treponema sp. | reverse complement strand
TCTCAAAGTCTCAAATGTTTTATTGTACAAATTTTGGTTTTTAACGCTGACGATGACAAACGCTGACGATGATAAACACTGACGATGGCATTTACGTTTTTGCATTTACGTTTAACATTTTTCTTTTTACATTTATTTTATTCTGGAAATTTTGATTTTTTTGCTTCATAATTATTTTATGCTTAACAGAAAATTTGATGGAATTATTTTAGATATTGACGGCACAATTTGGAACACAACCGGAATTGTGGCTGTGGCATGGAATAAGGCAATTTTAGAAACTGAGCAAAGTTCTGTAAAACGCAAGCTTACGGCTGAAATTTTGCAAAAGGAATTTGGCAAACCAATGAATCTTATTGCTCAAGATTTATGGCCAGAACTTTCTGATTTTGAGCGTAATGTTTTGCTTGAAAAATGCTGTGCTTACGAGCAGGCGGCACTAAAAGAGAATCAAATTGATATTTGTTATCCGGGCGTTGTTGAAACTATAAAAAATTTGTCTGCCAGCAATAATTTTTTTGTGGTAAGTAATTGCCAGTGCGGATATATTGAATTGATGTTGGAAAAAACAGGTCTTGCACCTTACGTAAAAGATTTTGAATGTTATGGTAGAACTTTAAAAGCCAAAGCAGAAAATATTTTGCTGGTAAAAGCACGAAATTCTTTAAATAATCCGATTTATGTTGGCGATACTCAGGGCGATTGTGATAGTTGTTTTCAAGCGAAAATTCCATTTGTCTGGGCAAGTTATGGATTTGGAAAAGTTGATAAATGTTTTGATAAAATTGATAGTTTTTCCGAATTAGAACGCATTGTTTTATGATTTCAGTTCTCTTCGCCATTTTACTTTGAAATTTTACACAAAATCCTCATCAAAAACGTCAAAAATACAAAAATCTCAAAAGTTGTTTTTAGCATAAAATTTGATTATACTTAATAATAAAGATGAAAAGTAGCAATCAAGAAAAATTTTTTTCGCAACTGATAAATGAATATAAAGAAATTTTTTCTCTTAAAGAACTAAAATCTGCTTTTTTTTCAATGGGAATTTCGTTTTCTACAAAAGATTTAAGAGATGTTCTGGAATCAAATCCGAATATTTTGCATCTGGAAAATGATTTATACATTACAAAAGCGGGCGCGTTTACTGGCGAAATTTTCAGTATTTTTCCTTCAATCGAAGAATTTGAAAATGGCGTTATGGTTATAGGCGACAGATGTATTCCATTTTTAGATTCCGAAAGAAATTTATGTTCTTATTCTTTCTATATAAACGGAAAAAAAATTCCTTCAAAAATTGCTGAATTTGACAGCGATCATGCCATTGATATGTTCATTCTTTTTGGCGAAGAATATGCTCCTCAATATATTGCAAATGATCCTGCAAACGAAATCGATATGGTTCAGAGGGACTTTGAACTTCCTGCAAAAGTAAAACTTACTGGCATTGATTTGGATTTTTTAAAGCGAAATTATCATTTTAATAAGGGCGACCGACTTTTGTGTTGCGTTAATGATTGGAATAAATGCAAAATCAACATTATGATTATGCATTCAAGCCTTAATAAATTTGACAAGGGTGATATTGGTGAAAAACGTCTTGAATGGTATAGTCAGTTAGAAAAATATCTTCTCGAAAGTTTTGATAAATATGGTCCGCTTTCTACAATCGAAGAACAGCTGGTAAATGTTTATTTTGCTCATCGGAAGGAACTTTGCGTACCTTACTGCGGTTCTTTAGAAGAATATTTGGAACGTTATGCAAAAAAAGTTGGTATTCAGAATTTCGGTGTTGAAACAAGACTTTGGAAAAAGGGCGAAGATGTTCCTGCATTTGGAAAATGGAATAAGGTTGAACTAAACCAAATGGAAAAAAAATCAAGTAAAATTTCATTTTCTGAATTTATTTTAGAAGCCGTTCCTGATTTTATAATTGACCAGTATGTTTTTGATTCATTTTATTCAAGAAAACCCGACGAACTTGTAAAAAATTTTATTTTTTCACTGAGTCAAAATGAATTTTCTTTTGATGAAAAAATTCTGGAATACATTACCTTGAATCTAAAAGAAAGGAGTGCTATACTCAAGGAAGACTATAATTGGTTTAGAGATCAAATTTTAGGTCCAATAAGAAAAAAAGCAATTGACTTGTATGGAAGAATTTTGCTGCTTGTCAGAAAACTTGATTATGAAGAAAGTCTAATAGAAGATTTTCCTCAGCAAGAAATTGTAATTCTTTCGCAGTTGTATGTACATTTGATGCAAATGCTTGAATCAATTTCAAGCGATCCGAATATTGAAGATTGTGCAGAAGAATTTTCGCTTTCTTTAGACGGAATGAAATGGAATTTTGAAGAAATAAAAGAAACTATTGAAATTTCGTTGCAAGAACAAAAACTTAGCAAATTTACTGTTTCGAATTTTGATTCGCACGAAAAAAAATAAAACTTAAAGTAAATAAGATTGATTTTTAATTTCTCTAAGTTTGAGTATTTTCAGAGTCATTATATATTTTTGGAGTTAAAAAATGACAGTTGAATTTGATATTGTAAAACTGATTGAAAAAGGTGGTTTTTTAACAAATGTTGAAGGTCATTCACCAGAAGAAATTTATTCAAATGTATGTAATTTAATAAATTTGCCTTCAAATATAAGCGCAAAAGAATTGTGCGATGAATTGATGCAGCGGGAACTTGTTTTAAGTACAGCAGTTGGGCAGGGAATTGCAATTCCTCATCCGCGTCGTCCATTGATTCAAGAAGATGATGAACAAAGAATTGTTGTTTGTTTTTTAAAGAATCCTATTGATATGAAAGCACCAGACAGCAAAAGAGTTTTTGTAATGTTTATACTTCTTTCAAAATCAAGTCAATTTCATATAAAAACTTTAAGTGAACTTGCAAAACTTTTCCGCAACGATAAATTCTTAAAAATTTTGAATTCAAAACCATCAAAAACAGATTTCTTTAACGCTGTAAAAAACTTTAATTGTTAAATTTGATAATAACTTTGTGATTTTTTATAAATAAAGGAGATTTTTCTATGAACACAAAAGCACTTGAAGCAACCGCACTTTCAATTCGCAGTCTTTCGATGGATGCTATTCAAAAAGCAAAATCTGGACATCCGGGACTTCCTCTTGGAGCTGCAGAACTTGCTGCAGTTCTTTATGGCGAAGTTATGAAACATAATCCAGTTGATTCAAAATGGGTTGACAGAGACCGTTTTGTTCTTTCAGCAGGACACGGTTCTATGCTTCTTTACAGTATTCTTCACATTGCAGGATACAAGGTTAGCATGGACGACATTAAATCTTTTCGTCAAGTTGGTTCAAAATGTCCAGGTCATCCAGAATATGGAATTACAGACGGCGTAGAATCAACTTCTGGTCCTTTGGGTCAGGGTATTGCAGTTGCTGTTGGTATGGCGATTGCTGAATCAATGCTTGCTGCTCGTTTTAACACGGAAAAGCACACTATTGTTGACCATTACACATACACTCTTGTTGGTGAAGGATGTTTGCAGGAAGGCGTTTCTTCAGAAGCATGTTCTTTAGCAGGAAATTTAAAACTTGGCAAATTGATTGCGTTTTATGATGAAAATAAAATTTCAATTGACGGTTCAACAGATATTACTTTTACAGATGATATTCAAAAACGTTATGAATCTTACGGCTGGCAAGTTCTTCGCGGAAGTATGTATAATATTGGCG
>CAZDAY010000047.1:0-9889 GCA_964503435.1 uncultured Treponema sp. | reverse complement strand
ATATAGATGAAATTGCCTGGTATGAGGATAATTCTAATTCTAAAACTCATGAAGTAAAAGGTAAAAACCAAAACGCCTTAGGACTTTACGATATGAGCGGAAACGTTTTTGAATGGTGCTGGGACTGGAAGGATATTCTTATTAGAAGTTCGACACCTGAAACGGGCGAGGTCTCTGATTTTAGCCGATGCCTGCGCGGAGGCTGTTATGTATATGATAAGGATGACTGTTCTGTTTCTTTCCGTTACGGCTACAGCCCTTATTACCGCAGCTACAAAGGCGGTTTCCGTGTTGTGCGTACTGCTGGCAAGTAGGCGTCATTATTGCATGAGTTTGTTTCGTAAACGTCGCAGTGCTTGGTTGTTGCACTTCGACGTGGCTCAGCAAGCACAGGCTCAACCAACGCACTGGGAATGACAAAAAAGCGATGAAAATCGAAAAACACAAAAGCACGTTTGATGAAAGCAGCAATATTTTTCTAAACTTGTAGATAAAGATAGAATCAAGGTCAAGGATGCAATCTTAAAAATAGCAAACAAACTTGAAAAACTAATTTAACTCCACAAAAAAAAATCATCATTCTCCCAATATTCTCATCTTTTAAGACTGTGTGTTGTTATACTTTTAGCATAATGAATATGATGGTAAATATGCGTATTTTTGAAGAAACATGGATTCTCTTTCTTAAAAAACTTGATCGCTCTAAAATCTATGGTTCAAAAAAAGTTGTTCCAAAATCAAATGGCGAACTTTGCCAAAAGCTCTACATCGATGATTCTGGAACAATAAAACTTGTAAATGGTTGCTCAAAATTCTTTGCAAATCCTGATGTTGAACAGAAAGAAAAGACTTCTTCAAAAAAAGAAAAGAAACAAGATGGTTTTTCTGATTTATATTTTTCTGGAACTTATGGATATTTTTCTAAAGATATAACAATTTCCGAAGATTATTTTCTTGAAAAAAGGGTTGTTGAAACTTATAAACTTGAAAGCAATGATTCTGAACAAGAGAAAAATCTAAAAAGCATGATTGGCGATAAAATTTATGAATTTTGCACTTGGACCAGCGAAGGTTCTGCTTTTGAATGGTTTTTGTTTGCAAATGAAAAAGGCATTTTTGTAAGCCACGCAATTAATATTTATGCAGATTATGTAAGCGAAGATGTAAAAATCGAGCCAGAAAATGAAAGCGAAGAGGAAAATGAATTTAACGAAATAGATTTTGAAGATTTGTGGTAATTTCAGGCTTTGGAGGAACAAATGAAAAGAATCGCAATTCAAGATGCGAAAGGACGAAGCGCAGTTGTTTTTTATGAAAATAGAAGTCCGCAAAAAAGAGCGCCCAACAACGCTTCTCAAATAAGACGAATAAAATCTACATTGGAAACAAATTATGAGCATCTTTTTAAGAATTCGCAAAATTCTGCAGAAAAAATTGCAGAAACGATTTTTGAAAAAGATTCTGAAATCGATATTGAAAAAGTCGGACTAAAAATAGGACATCTTCATCGGTTTTTTATTGATTCAAATGAAAAGCCTGCAACAAATATTTACTTTGAAGAAACAATTTATTCAAAAAGCGGAGAAATAAAAGAAGTTCGTCCTTATCAAAAAAAGCATAATTCAATTTCCGATTTGGATTGTCCGCTTAGATGGAGCAAAAACTACATTCCGATTCAGATTGCGGCAAAAAAATTCGTTGTTTCAAAAATCCTTCAATTATTCAGTTTTGATAGCCTTACATTTGATTTTTTATATGAAATCGCTGCATTGCTTGAAGAAAAAAAATCAATAATAAATGTCGGTGCTGGCAAAAATGGAAATGAACCGATTGTTCTTCAGGAAGGTGGAAAACCTTACAGAGCATTTTTGAAAGGAAAAGTAAGCGAACCGGCAAAATGGTGCAAAACAAGAAAAAGCTTCAAACTGCTTCTTCTTTTATGCGAAATGGAATACGAAGATTTTTAGTTTTGGAGTTTATTATGCAAACTAGAATTCAAGAAGCGATAGAAAGAATCTCTGAAATAATTTCACAAAAAGAATCTGTTCTTTATAGCAAAAACATAAAAGTATTTTCAAATTTAGCAAGAAATGAAAAACATTATATGTCATCTAAATTTATTCTTGCAGATGGAAAAGCGATTTCGAATGTTCTTTTTGGAAAAACATTTTATGTTACAAAAAAACTTGACGGAATCTTTTTATTTATATGCGTCTGGAAATCAAGAGGAAAATATGTTGTGAAGGCTTTTAATTCAAATGGAAAAATGATTGAAAATCTTCCTTGCATTTTAGATTTTGAAAAAACAATAAAAGATTCTGAAAATAAAAATATCGAGATAAAATCTCAAATCTACTGCGCGGAACTTTATGTAAAAGACCAAAAACGAACAAGAGTAAACGATGTTCTTCATTCTCTTTCAAGCAACGCTTCTTATGAAGAAAAAGAAAAACTCTGCATTGCACCTTTTTACTGTTATCTTACAGAACAAAAATCTTATAATCACAGTGAAGAGTTTTTTGAAGATTTTTTAGAAGAGAGAATAAAAATAACAAATCATTATACATATTCGGAAATTCATTCATACTTGGAAGAACTTTTTAAGGATTCAAAATATGTAAATCCAGTTCCGCTAGAAACTTTTAATGCTGAAGATTGTTCTTTAGAAAACACCGAAGCGCAAGTCAACAATTCTTCCAAAACGCTTGTTTCAAAAGTTCAAGATGTTTACAACAAATGGGTTTTAAAAGAAAGTGCGGAAGGGCTTGTTGTGCGAAACGAAAACAACATAATCTGGAAAATAAAATCTAGACATACAATTGATGCGGCAGCAATTGGATTTGCTTTGGATTTAGATGGAACTTTGCGCGACATTATGTTTGCCGTTTTAGACAAGGATAACAGATTTCATCGTTTTGCTGCAGGAACAACAGGACTTACAAAAAAGCAGAAAGAAGAATATCTTGCGTTTTTCATGCAAAACAAAGCGGAATCAAGCAATTTCTTGTGTTCAAATTCGCTTGGAATTCCTTATCAAATGGTAAAGCCAAAAAAAGTTTTTGAAATTTCATGCGTTGATTTATCAAGCGAAAAAGCAGGCTCGGTTCCATGCAAAAATGATTTGCTTGTTTTTGAAGAAAACTGCTGGCTTACAAAAGGACTTGTAAATGGCTGTTCCGTTCATGCTCTTTCTGTAGAACGCGAACGCGATGACAAATCATGTGTTTATGAAGATATAAGACTTGAACAGCTTTCAGATATTTCACCATTCGTTAAAGATTCAAATGAAATAAACCTTTCATTGCTTCCTAAAAGCGAAATTCTTGAGCGTCACATCTACACAAAAAAGACAGGAAAAAAATATTTTGTGAAAAAATTTGTGATTTGGAAGACAAACAAAGAATACACAAAACTTTATGCGCCTTACATTTTGCATTTTACAGATTATTCAAGCGGAAGAGGCGAGCCTTTGCAAAAAGATTTTTTCGAGGCGAATTCTTTAGAAGAAGCACAGGACCTTTTTACTTCGCTTGCTTCAAAAAAAATAAAAGGAGGGTGGACTTATGTTTTTAACATATGAAAAAAAATTAGCGGACTTGGAAAAAAATTTTCTGCTTTTTACAGAAACTTACTTTCCTCTTTATTTACAAGAATGGAAAATCGTGAACGAAGACACAAAAAAGATAATTTTTAAAGCCATGCTTTCTTCTTATGACAAAAAAATTGACATTACAAGTTTTTGTGCAACAAGTTTTGAAAATTTCGTCTGGGCTTATACTAATACTTGGAACTATTATTCTTTTAGAGACACGCTTTTTGATAAATGTTTAGTTTCAAAATGTGAAGAATATTGGGAAAGGTTTTCGTTAGAAGAGCTTTACGAACAAAAAACGCTGCTGGAATTTGCCCGCGATTTTCCGGTTCAAATGACTTTGTGCATAATTTATGTTTTGTTCAATCAAAAACTTCATTTTGACGGCAAAACTGTTGGTTTCCCGAAAAACTTAAAAGCAGAAGATGTTCCGCCTAGAATTTCATTAAAAGATTATTCGCTTTTTGTTGAGTCATATTTTATAAAAGAGCCTTTGAAAAACTTTAAAGTTTCGGCTAAACCTTATGGAAATTTTAAAATACAAGTTTCATTTAAAACAATTCTTGATTCAAAGCTTGACACTTTTGATTTTTCAAGAAAAGAAATGGCTTTTATAATTCCGTTTTCAAAATATCTTGATGAAAATTATATTCTGCTTCTTCTTGAAAAAGAGATGAAAACCGCATTAAGCAAATCAGACGAAAGTTTTACAAGCAATGCGTTTTCTGTTTCATGGGACAAAAGTTTTGAAATTTGAGACAGTTCAAACCTTCTGTAAAAAAATCGTCATTCCAAATTTGATTCGGAATCTCTTTTGAATCAAATATTTGTTGGAGGAAAAATGAAATTCGACTTAAAGAAAATTAAAAACATGATTTTTGTTGCAAATGAATTTGAAAAATGGTTTGAAAACAAAAAGACTGAGCCAATCGAAATTGAAGAAGAAATTCCAGAAAATCTTTGGAAACTCTTCAATTTTTATCTTCTTCGTTTCTGTGATGAAAACACAACGCTTATTCTTCCGCCTATAAAAATCATTTCAAAGAATTTTATTTACGGAACATTCGGAAAAGTTGTCGTTTCTGAAAAAACTGAATTGATAGAAGAAAATTCTTTCGTAAATTCAAAAATCAAAGAACTCGATGTTCACAAAAACACAATCATTAAAAACGGAGCAATAAGTGATTCATCTTTTATTTTTTATATTGAAAACAATCTTGAAAATTCTGTGCTTGCAAAAGATGAAGAAGAATACGAACTGTTTTCAAAAGAATATTATGCAAGCGATTTTTTTAGTAAAGACAACTTTATAATTGAAAACAACGATTTTTTTTCAAAAGCGAATATGGTCGCGACATTCAATTCAACTTCAAAATTGAAAAACTTATCAGAGATAAAGGAAAAATGTGAAGAAATCAACAATTACGCAAAAGGAAAAATCTTTCGTTCAACAAAAGAATATTTTTTGAACGAAACAAATCTTTCATACAATGAATTTTATTCAAAACTTGCACGATACAGAAAACTTTTTTCCACAAATGCTTTTTCAGAAATAGAAGATGACATTTTAGTTTTCAACACAAGACTAAAATTAACAAATGATTCTGATTATTCAAAAGTGTCGCGTTACATTTGCTACGCTTTTATTTTTCATAACGAAAAAGGCTACGAATTTATATGCGTTCCGCTAAAAACTTACGCATATTTTTCTGAAAATCAGGCTTCAAACATTCCTTTTGTGTTGGATTTATGGATAAAGAATCTCTACAAAAATGCACAGCAAGCGGAAAATGCAAAAAACAGTGCGATTAAAATTCAGCAAGATGATTACAGAAATGCGACAATAAGAAGCGAAATAAACGCAAGGAAATCAGAATTGCTGAACAAAATAGGTTTGTAGTTTTTGTAACAATCACAACAAACGGAGGAAAACATGAATATTACAATCGGAACAAACGAATTAAAAGAGATTTTGGATCTTACGCCTTCAAATCAGAATATTCTTTTGGTTGGAAAGCACGGAATCGGAAAATCTGAAATTTTAACTTCGTATTTTGAAGAAAAACATATACCTGTAATTCCGCTTTTTTTAGGACAAATGGCAGACCCTGGCGATTTAATTGGACTTCCGTATTTTAACGAACAAACAAAACGCACAGAATTTATGCCACCTTATTGGTTTCCGCTAGATGACAAACCGATTGCGCTTTTTTTGGATGAACTTAATCGCGCAAGACCAGAACTTATGCAAAGTGTAATGGATTTAGCATTGAACAGAAGACTTGCAGGAAAATCTCTTCCAAAAGGAAGTCAGATTATTGCAGCGGTAAATGCAGGCGATGAATATCAAGTTGAAGATTTGGATCCGGCTCTTGTTTCTCGCTTTAACGTTTATTTTTTTTCGCCAAACAACAAAGAATGGCTTTCTTGGGCTGAAAAAAACAATATTGATGAACGGATAATTTCTTTTATCAAGCAGAATCCAAAAAGTCTTGACGGAACAAACGCTTTCCATGATGAAAATCCAAGCAGAGATGAAAACTGTTTTTCTAAATCTCCAGACAGACGCGCCTGGAAAAAAGTTTCTGACCTTATAAAAAATATTGAATCTCTTACAGATCGTCATATAAAAATAATCGCAGGAATAATCGGCCATTCTAGTGCTGTTAATTTTATTCTGCACGCAAGAAACGAAGAAAAGTCAAAAATCAAACTTACAGATTTTTGGAGCGAAGGCAAAACAAAATTCAATGCACTTTTAGTTTTAAGTCTTAATGAATTTTCAGATTTTGTGGATAAAGTTTTTAAGACAATTACACTTGACATAAACAACGAAGAAACAAAAAAGAGTCGCGCTGCAACTTTTGATGAATTTATTGAATGGATTTGGAAAGCGAAAAAACACGAAGAACTTGCTTATACAATTTCACTTTTTTCTAACGACAAATATCCGGAAGCCAGCGAATTTATAAAAGCGAACTGCGAAAAAGCAAAAACGCTCAATTACACTTGACATAAACAACGAAGAAACAAAAAAGAGTCGCGCTGCAACTTTTGATGAATTTATTGAATGGATTTGGAAAGCGAAAAAACACGAAGAACTTGCTTATACAATTTCACTTTTTTCTAACGACAAATATCCGGAAGCCAGCGAATTTATAAAAGCGAACTGCGAAAAAGCAAAAACGCTCATGAAGCAATTCATTGAATCTTACGTTGAAATTTAAAATGGAAAATAAATAGTGGAAAAAATAAATAGAAGTGAAGACGAAATTACTCAAGCGGTTCAAAACATCATTGCAAAATGGTTTTACACAATGCCGATTTTTTTTAAGATTGCCTGCAAAAATCCAGTTGTAGCAAATAAAAAAATTGCTTGTAAAATGCGGAGTGGCAAAAATCGTGTTGAATACAATCCTAATCTTCTTTCCGAAGATTCAAACAAAGAAATCAGAAAAATGCTTTCCATTGAATTTTCAAGAATTCTTTTAGGTCATTGCACAAAAAGGCGACCGGAACCTTTTGACGCAGCACTTGCGATTCTTGCAAGTAATATTACAATTACGCAAAAAATAGGAAAAAGACTTGAACTTCCGCTTGGTGAGAATTTTGAGTTCTATTACAAGGAACTTTTAAAAATCAAAAACCAAAAAAAAGATGAAGAAGATAAAAATGACAAAAATCCGCAAAACAACAACGGCAATGGAATCAAACAAGGCATTGCTTTAGATTCATCAGATTCGAAAGAAAATTCTAATCCAAAAGATGATAACAATAAAAAAGAAGATGAAAACAATTCAAACAAAAATGATTTGAAAAACACACAAACAGAAAAAGAACAAAATCCGCAAATCAACGACAATGAAAACGAAAGTGAACTCAAAGATGAAAACGAAAAAGACATTAATTCAAATGCATCAAATTTACAAGAATCATCATGTTCACCTTCATCTTATTTATCTTCTTTATCACAAATGCAAGAATATGAAGATGCAACGGAACTCTGGAACAATGGCGACTTGCTTGAAGAACTTGAAAAGAAAAAAGAAATTGAAGAAATTTTAGAAAATGTTGATGAAAAAACATTTTCTTTGCTTCCAGGAAATATTGCTGGAAATCTGACTTATGTTTTAAAAATAGAAAAATCTCATGTTCCAGACAGAATTAAAGTTGCAAAACTTTTTATGCAGAAAATAAATTTCGGTTTTTCGGGCGGAAAACATTATCTTACAAGAATGCGTCCAAGCAGAAGAATGGGATTTTTGCAAATGGGAACGCGATACACAGGGAAAATAAAACTTTTTTGCGTTCTTGATGTAAGCGGTTCTGTTTCAGATTATTGGATTTCGAAGTATACTGAATTTTTAAATTTCATAAAAAGAAAATACCATTGCGAAATTGACATTGTTCAAGCGGACACAGAATTAAAAAGTGGAAGATTAATTAAAATGAAAAGCACTATACAATCACTTAAAGTAGAAGGTCGTGGCGGAACAGATTTTCAATGCGTCATAGATTATTTGAATAAACATCGTAACGAACGCGATTTTTACAGCGGAACAATTATTTTTACCGATGGATATGTTTTAAAGCCGAAAATTCCAGAAAATCTTAATGTGAAAATTCTTTGGGCGATAAACACAAAAAAAGATTATGAAAGAATAAAAACAACTTTCTCAGACAAAAAGAATCTTGTTACGTTTTTGGAAGATAAATAAAAAAATGTCAATTACTGTTTTTCATTGTAAATCTCTGCCATTTTCTTGATGTGCGCTTTCCAATCTTCAACAAGGCGTTTTGGTTCTAGTGGAATTGCGTCTTCTGCCCAGCTTAAAATCCAGCATAAAATCGGGTCGTATTGGTTGCTTTCAAACTCTAGAATTATTCCGTCGTCTGTTTCTGTGATGCTTTGCTCGTCGCCCCATATTCTGTTTTTTGCGTGACGCGCGGCGTAATGCTTTAGTTTTATTTTGTATGTTTCAAAAATTGGTGTGTTGTAGCATCCAAAGGAAGCAGGAGTTGTTCCGCGAAAATCAAAGTCGTTTGGAAGAGAAAACTCGAATGTTTCTCCCTTTTGAGAATGTAAATGCAAGTCTTTCATCTGCGAAAGCATAAACAAAAGTCGCTTTTTCTCTTTGTATTCAAAGCCCCATAAATTCCAGTTTCCATTTTCAAAAATCAGTTGATAAGGCGCAACTGCGTGCTGAACATCTTCGCTTTGGCGGACAGTTCTGTACTTGAACACGATTATTTGGTTTTTCTGAATCGCAGAATAGACAAAACGCCATATGCTTGGATCAAGTTTCTCATTTGGTGCGCCTAAAAAAATAATGCGTTCCTGAATAGTGTCAACTATTTCTTCTTCGTCTTTGTCATTTTCCTTTCCGTAATTAACATTTTCCGGAATCACCGTGCTAAGCGTGTCAAAAACTTTAACCGCGTCATCATAAATTACAGAGCCTTTTAATGTTTCAAGAAGATTCCGCATTATTTTTGCTGCTTTTAGTTGTTCTTTGCTTGTTACAAGTGCCGGAATTCTAAAAGTTGGCTCGCGATAATAATATTCCCCGTATTCATTTGTAGAAAGCGGAGCGCGAAATTGTTCCTTTAAATCTTTTAAGTCGCGGAAAACGCTTGCTCGGCTTGTCTTAAACCCGGCATCTTCCAAAATCTTTATAAGTTTTTTCCAAGTTGGCTTTGTTCCAGAGGAAATTATGTTGTTGATGAACAAAAGTCGTTTGTATTGATTGCTCTGCATGGGATTATTATAACATATCTTACAAAAATATAGCGCAATACAATGGCAATGTTAATTTTTTCCCAGCAAAACCAATGTTTCCATTGCAAAGTTTTATTCCAAAATCATATTTTTCGTTTCATAATCATATTATTGCATATTTTCAGCACCATCTTAAAATGCAAATTGCATATTTTACTCATAATTCATCGTGAAATAACATCACTTCAAATTCTCACAATTTAAGACTGGCACTTTGTATAATTAAAACGTAAAAAGATAAGGAACAAAAAAAATCAAAAAGTTTAGCCAAAATTTTGACTTTTAAGAATTTTTGATTATATTATCTGCAACACGGTGATTGCCGCCAGCGGACTTACATAAGAGGTTAAGATAAAAACTGCCTGAGATTGCGTCAGTTTTTATAGGAGGAACGATGAAAAACACTTGGAGCGAAAACATTAAAAATCTTACTCGAGAAAGAGCAGGGTTCGGAGCAATGGTAAAAAGCCTTGACGGAAACTCTGGAATGATTGTTTCTTGCGGAGAAAAAATCATAA
>CAZDAY010000046.1:0-9906 GCA_964503435.1 uncultured Treponema sp. | reverse complement strand
ATATTAGAATTTTTGCTAAAAGAAAACATTTTTTTTATCAACAGACCCTGAATCATGGTTCGACAGGCTCACCAACCGTTCAGGGTGACAGTTTTTTTAAGAAATTTTAAATCCTGTAATTAAATTAAATACATTGTCAGCGGCATTTTTATTTTCTTCAGAAGAATTCACTGCATTTTCTGCCTGAAGCTGCATTTCATTCATTGCAGATGAAACTTTGTCAGATTTTGAATGTGTTTCCTGCGCAAGTTTCTTTAAATTGGAAATTTCTGAAAAAACATTATAACTTTCTTGCTTCATTTGCTTAGATGCTTCACGAATATCAGAAGTTGTACCGTCAAGAGTTTTCATAGTTTGCAAAATATTGTTTACGCCAGTTTCTTCTTCAAACATGCCATTTTGAACTTCAAGAATTTGATTACTTAAAACTGAAATTTTATTGCCAACGAGTTCAAACGAACTTGCAGATTTTCCAGAAGATTCTACAATATTTTCAATAGCCTGAGATATTCCGCCCAAAAGTTTTTGAATTGCAGAAGATTGAGTTGCGGAAGTTTCTGCCAGAGAGCGAATTTCATCAGCAACAACACCAAATCCTTTTCCCAAATCACCAGCATGAGCGGCTTCTATGGCTGCATTCATTGCCAGAAGATTTGTTTGTTCTGCAATAGACGAAATTGCTTGGTTTGCTTCAGTAAGATTTTGTGATTGCTTTGAAATTTGTTCGATTTGTTCACCGACAACATCCTGAACCTGCCTTCCGTAATCAGATTCTTTTAAAAGAACATTAAATTCGTTCATTATATGTTTTACACTTTCCGAAACTGATGTGATATTTGCACTAATTTCTTCAATTGCAGAAGATGAATTTTGAATAGCACCAGACTGTTCTTCAATGCGAGAATCCAAAGTTTCAATTTGATTTTCAACGCTAGAAACACCGTCATTTATAAGTTCAATTTTTTGGGATTGCTCTTTTATGCTTAAATCAATATTTTCAACATCCTTTGTAGAATTTGTAATTTTATCAATATGCTTTGTCATTTCCTGATAAAGTTCACTGCCAGTTTTTGAAAGAACGCTTGTTTGACTTTTTAAATTTGAAACAAGATTTTCCATTTTTTCAACAAGTCTGTTACAATTCTTTGCAAGCGAACTAAGTTCATTATTTCTGTTTATTTCTATTCTTGCACTAAGATCTGCATTTCCGTCTGAAATATTTTTCATCGCCTTTGTAACTTTTTCTATTGTTCCAAAAATTCGTCTTGTAAAGAAAAGAACTAAGAAAAATCCGCAGACAACTAAAATAATTCCAACAATTGTGACTAAAATGCTTTGAGTTTTGATTGTTGACAGAAGACTTTCAACTCCATAATCACAACCAACAATACCAACAATTTTTCCACGAGAATTTTTTATTCCTATGTAAGATGATACAACAGAGCCCCATTCTTCATCACTATCAATAGTTGAAGAACGCAATTTTCCATCACTAAAAACTTCATATATTTCAGAGTCCCAGTCAGAAACATCTTCTTCTTCGCCCAAATATGCAAAATCACTGCTTCCCGGTTCAACACTTCCGTCAACAATGTAGCGATACTTTCCTTGAGAATCACGAATCATTGTGTACAAAAATCTTGCCTTAATTTGCTTGTTCATATTAAAAAGTTGCTGTCGAAGTTCTTCATAATACGGATCATTTAAATTTCTTACATTAGCAAGAGTTTCAAATCTATCGCCATCAACACAAGAAACTGCCATTCTGACAAATGGTTCAGCCATGCTCTGCGCAAAAGTATTTCCTGTTTTTATAATTCCAAAAGATGCTATAAAACTGATAAGCGTAAAAGATAAAACAATAAAAATTGTAAGGATTGCAATAAATGTCTTTTTTAAAGAAGTTTTTCTAGTAGTTGCCATAAAATAAAAAAGCCCTCCGTGAAAATCAGTTTCAATTTTAGCACTTATCTACACAAAGAGCAATTTTTTTATAAGTTTTAGTTTTTTTAGAATCAGAATATACAAAAAAAATGCACGCAAGCAAGTTTTCGCGTTGAAAAACAATCTGCACAAATGAAGTGTGGAAGACGTTTTTCAACGTGTTGTTCTTGTCACAAGTGCATTTTTTTTAATTTATTTGATTTAACGCACTTACAACAGCATCAATTCCAGCCCGTCCAACATTTGTGGATTTTCCAGCGCCCCAATATTGATTTCCGTCTTCACAAGTAATTTGAACGTAAGCAACAGCATAAGTGTTATTTCCTTTGCCAAGCGAATGTTCATGGAAAGATGTTATATCGAAAGCAGGAACTGGAGTTTCTTTTAGAGCATTTGAAAATGAATCTAGCGGACCGTTTCCTTTTCCACCGATTGTAAACTGTTTGCCTTTCCAGACAATAACGCCCCGACACACACTATTTTCGTCTGTTTCTGATTTTCCTTCCAGATGAGTTTCTGCCAAATCCAAAATAGACAAATTTGTTTTATTTTCAAACCACTGCTTTACAAAAAGATTATAAATTTCTTCTGTCTTTAATTCACGCTGAGCCTTATCCGCCGCAGATTTTACAACATCACCTAAAGACGGATGCATTGCCTTTGGAATCATAAGACCATAATCTTGCTCAAGAATATATGCCGCACCGCCCTTTCCAGACTGACTGTTAATGCGAATAATTCCTTCATACTGGCGGCCAATATCGTGCGGGTCAATAAGAAGATAAGGAACGTCCCAGAGAGCATTTTTTTGCATTTTAGTACGTGCAGCCATACCTTTTCTGATTGCATCCTGATGACTTCCAGAAAACGCTGTAAACACAAGTTCGCCCACATAAGGCGTACGAGGATTTATTTCCATTCCAGTAAACTGCGTGTAAAGTTCGCCAATTTCCTGAATATGCGAAAAGTCAAGTTCCGGATCAATTCCCTGACTAAACATATTCAAAGCAACGTTTACAATGTCAAGATTTCCAGTTCGCTCTCCGTTTCCAAAAAGACAACCTTCAACTCTATCTGCTCCGGCCAAAAGTGCCAATTCGCAGGAAGCAACGCCAGTTCCTCTGTCATTATGGCAGTGAGTTGAAATAATTACATTGTTGCGCTCTGAAATTTTTGATGCAAAATATTCAATATTATCCGCATAAACATTTGGTGTATAACATTCAACTGTTGTAGGAAGATTTAAAATGATTTTATTATCTGGAGAACTTCCCCATTCATTTTTTACCGCTTCACAAACTTCAATCGCATAATCAATTTCTGTCATAGAAAAACTTTCTGGAGAATATTCAAGTCTAATGCGTTTTAAATCATCATCCGTCATACAAGACTTTATACATTTAACGCCATCAATAGCAATCTGCTTAATTTCTTCCTTTGATTTATTAAAAGTATATTTTCTCTGAGCCACAGAAGTTGAATTGTAAATATGAAAAATAACTTTTGGTGCGCCTTTTATAGCTTCCATGGTTTTAAAAACCAATTTTTCGCGTGCCTGACACAAAACTTGAATTGTAACATCGCTAGGAATATGATTTTCTTCAATAAGTCTGCGACAAAATTCGTATTCAGTGTCGCTTGCTGCAGGGAAACCAACTTCAATTTCTTTAAAACCTAATTTTACGAGCAAATCAAAAAACGCTAATTTTGTTTCAATTCCCATTGGATTGATAAGTGCCTGATTTCCGTCTCTCAAGTCAACAGAACACCAAATTGGCGCCTTTGTAATTTTTGCTGATGGCCATTTACGCTTTGGTAAATCAATATAACCGATTGGAGCATACTTTCCGTTTGGATTCATTCCTGGCATTTTTTACCTTCCTTAAAATTGATATTTTGAACTTTAAACTTTACTTCTACTTGCTAAAAGCAAATCTTTTTGTTTAGTTTTAATTTTAGTGATTTTGAATTTCTAAAAATTGAAAATTCCAGCAAAAATTCCGTCAGTTTTTAAAATTTTTATTTACAAAATCATTTACAATCAAATAAAACAAAAAAGACCCGCTGCAAAAGCAACAGGTCTGAAGTTCTTAAGTTAATATTAAAAAAAACAAAAACACAACACCTAATGCTTTAGCCTAAAAGAGAACTTAGCAATGTTAGTAGTAGGTTTTTGTTAAACATAACTTATTTATACAACTTGAAAGATTTCTTGTCAACTAAGGAAATTTTTTGTGCTAAAAACACAGGAATTTTTCAATCACTACTTTAACGGCTGATAAACTGCCCGTCCTTCTAGTAAAATTTTATTATCCTGAAGTTTTATTTGTGCCAAAAATCGAACTGGTTTTTCTCCATCTATTTGTGGTTGGGGTTCAGTTCTAAAACTTACGGGAACAATTCCTTCAACAAAACGATTTGTGTCATAACCAATCAAAAAGTCGCAGGACCATGAACCATTTTCGTAATTTCTTACATTTGAAATTCGTCCGCTCCAGGAAACATAGCAATCAAGGTAAAGTTGCGGATCAAGAATAACTTCGCTGTATTTGTAATTATCTGTAAGGCTGTCAAAACCTGGCACAGACAAATATGACATTAAAGTTGAACAATTTCGCTTTATTGTAAGAGAAGCATTTGAGTTTAAAAGCCGATTTATTTCAACTTGAGCCGCATTATCACGATGATTTTGAAAATATACTAACGCATTGTTATAAGATTGATTTATTTCCTTGTTATCCAAAAAATAATGAACTACAGTGTCAGACAAATCTTCTTTTTGAGCGTGGCGGCTTTCATCGGAACTTAGCACAAGATTTTCCAGGTTTGCGCGAGGACCAATCATTGTTCTTTTTTCCTGAATTTTGGGAACAAAAATAATCAGCAGACTTAAAAGGCTTCCCAAAAGAATTCCCGTAAAAACACAATTTCTTATAATATCAGGATTTGCACCAAGTGGCGGATAAAATCTTTGAATTCCATTATTATCCACAAGTTTACAAATTGAAGACCATTCGCCATCTTTTCTTAAAAATTCCAATGCGGATTTTGCAACATAATTATTTGGATCCAAATCAAGAACATCAATATAATAATCTAAAGCCTTTTCCTGTTCTCCGCGTTGAAGAAAAATTGCAGCCTGACCCAGCAAAAGTTGAGTATTTTGAATTTTTATGTCGCGAGCCTTTCTAAAATATAAACTGGCATTTCCAAGTTCGCCCAGGTAAAGACAAGCAATTCCAAACGTAAGATAATAATCAAAATCGCCTTCATAAACATCTTCTTTTTGCTCAAGAATATCTATTGCAAGAGAAAATTTTCTGCGTTTCAAAAGTTTTTTTGCTGTATCCAGGGAATTTGACATAAATTATTCAAGACTCCTTAATTTTGAAAAAATTTCATCAAGTTCCTGATTAAGTTTTTTAATTTCCTCGTCATTTATAAGATTTGGCTCTTTTTCCAACTGAGTAATTCTATCAAGAATATTTTGAATATATGCAGGATCTAACTGAGGATCTCTTTGTACTTGCTCCTGAGAAACTTCGTGAGGCACATTTTGATTTTGGTTTTGCGACAAAGTACTGTTTTCTGGCAAGGTTTGATTTTGATTTTGTGAAGTTTGAGACGGATTTTGATTTACAAGATTTTGATAATCAACTAAATCATCATCTGCAATAGAAGAAAAATCTCTGTTTGAACTGTTTAAATTAGAAGTTTCATCATCAAAGCCAAGTCTTTGTGTTTCATCTGAAAATGTAAAAATATTATCTTTAGTTTCTGGCGTTGATTCTGGAACAACCGGCATATTTTCCCAGTAAGGAGTTTTTAACTGAGATTCATCAACTTTTTCTGGAAGAGGCGCAACTGTAGTTGTCATAACCACGTCCGGAAGATTTGCAGAAAGTGCAGTTTTTCCTTCGGCAAGAGAAGCCAGAAATTTTTTGCCAGCAGGTTCATTTCCGTCAGAAGCAACAGAAATATAAAAAGTCACAATATCCAGTTTCATTGGATCAAGATAAGCAGTTTTCCAGTTTACAGCCAAAGCAGAATTATTGTACGAAAGAACTGAAGAGAAACTTTTTCCTTCTTGTGCTGAAGGAATCCAGTTGGAATTTTCAAGAATGTCTTTGTTTGCCATTGTAACCGCTTGTGGTTTAGAAATGCCTTTTCCGTCAAGTAAAAACTGAATTGCAGCCTTATCATTTTCTGAGCGAACCCAAATTTGATCTTTCATATCAAGAAACTGACGCTCTGAATTTATTTTTCGGTCTGCTGCTGTTGAAAAATGTGACAATGAATTTTCACCAAGTTGAGTATCAAAAACACCCTTTATTGCAAAAGATTGAATATTTTTACCTAAGTTGATTGTGTAAACTGTAACTCTAAGCATATCAACGCGACTGGAACTTGCTATTGAAGGCAAAAAACTAAAATCAACAACAATTTGAGCCTTTGAACTGATTGTGTAAGCCATTTGTGCACCATAAGGAGTTCTCCGGGCCTCGCTTTTTACACCATTTTCGCGGTTAAGTCTGTAAACCTTGTTTCCAATCCGCACAGAAAAATAAGAAGACGAAAAAGAATCGTAAGTTGCAAGAAGAGGAACTGCCTTTAAATTTTCTGGAACAGCATATAATTCAAAGCAACCGGTTTTTCCGTTCAGATAAACTCTTACATCGCCATTTGTAATAGAAAATTTTGTTTCAGGAATATAAATCCAGCCAGTATATTTGTCTTTTTTTTGTTTTTTCAGTAATTTTTGACGTTGTTTTTCAAGTTCTCTGGCTTCTTTTTGCGCTTGTTTTGCCGCAGCCTTTTGTTCTTTGGTTAACTTTATTTTTGTTGTTTTATTTGATGAATAACTTTGATTTGAAGTTTGTGCACTTTGCGAAGTTAAATTTGAATTTTTCTGTGAAAAAATAAATGGAGAAAAACTTAAAATCATTGAGAACAGAAGAATTTTTTTTAATTTAAACTTACACATTTTTTCCTCCAAAAAATTTATAAGAATTCATTTTGTTATTTTGCATTATCGCTGGAATTTGAATTATTTGTGCCATTAGAATCCAATTCATTAGAATTTGTTTCGTTTCTTGAATTTAAAAGTGACTGCAAAAGCGCTGCTTTGGCTTTTAAAACTGCCATTTCTTCATCCAAACCTGCATTTTTAGAAATTTGCTCTTGAGTTTCTTGATTTTGAGAATTTGACAAAGCATTTTTTTGTGCTTCTTGTTGCGCTTGATTTGCCAACTGTAAGGTTTGAGATGCAGCATCTTCAAGTTCTTTTATTCGTGCATTTGCTGCATTTAATTGACGACGTAAACTTACTAAATCCTGGGTTTGATATTCACGAATTTGTTTTTCATAATTTTCTTTTGAACTCAAATACTCTTCGCCAGTCATTTTTAATAAATACAAAAGTTTCTGTTCTCTTTCTCTTTGAGAAATTACATCAAGTTTAAACTGAGCATCTTCAAGTTTATCGCTATTTGGAAATTCTGCAACAACAGTTTCGTAAAGATTTTTTGCACTTTCATAATCATAATCATCAAAAAAACATTCACCCAGCCAATACAAAGACGAAGCATACATTTTATTATCCGGATATTGATGACAAAAATCGCTTAAAGTTAAAACCGCTGCATCATTTTGACCTAAAAAATGCAATGCTCTTCCCTTTTGATATTCAATATAAGGAACAAGTTCACTGTCGCTGAAATTTTGAAGAAAATTATCACAATCATTTACAACCGAAGAATAATTTTGTGCATACATTTGACTTGAAATAATCATATACCAAACATCAGCAGTTGAATTTTCAGGATTTACAACCGCTTTTCGCAAAAAAAATGATGCACTTGTCCAGTCTTTTTTACTGTACGCTTCAAATCCCTGAATTAAATCGTTATTGTTTGCAGCGAAAATTTTAAAACAGAAAAACGTTAAGCAAAGAAAAAAAGTTAATATTTTTTTTGAGACATTTTTTATTCCCATTTAAGTTCTCCCTTAAAAAAAGATGAACCCGAAACAACAATATCAGTTCCTGCATCCAAAACAGAATTTAATGTATTTTGATTTATTCCGCCGTCAACAGAAATTTTAAAATTGTAGCCCTTATCTCTTTGAATATCGGCAAGTTTTTTAACTTTATTTACTGTATAAGGGATGAGTTTTTGTCCGCCCCAGCCAGGATTTACAGTCATAATCAAAACAATGTCAATAAAAGGCAGAACTTCTTCCAGAAGACTTACGGGACTTGAGGGGCAAAGTGCAATGCCAGCTTTTTTTCCATTTTCGTGAATTATTTGAATGCAGCGGTCTACGTGATTTGTGGCTTCAAAATGAAAGGTTACAAAATCAGCACCAGCATCAATATAAGACTGAATTGAATTTTCCGGCTTTTCGACCATAAGATGAACATCAAAAGGAAGTTTTGAACACTTTTTAATAGAAGAAATTACAGGCTGACCATAAGAAACTTGAGGAACAAAATGTCCGTCCATAACATCAACATGGACAAAAGAAGCGTTTTTTTCTTCAATCATTTTTAGTGCATTGCTTAAATTTGCAAAATCCGCAGAAAGTAAAGATGGCGAAAGATATGTATTTTTCTTCATAATTCTGATAATAAAGCAAAAATTTTTGTATGTAAAGTTTAGGTTTGTTTTTTTTGAATTTTGTGTAAGTTCTTAGTTTAAGTTTTGCCAGTTTGCAGCATAACTTAACTGTGCGCAAAAAAATTCCTTGAGTTTCACAGAAAATTTTATGCGACAGTTGATATTTTTTTTCGGAATAAAATTTATGGCGGCAAAAAAATTCTAGTCGGATTGTAGTGGCGTGCTGTAAGGCACGTTCTTGCGTTAGCAAGAATGGAACGAAAGTGGAACCGCGAAAAGCCTTTACTTAGGGAATTTTCTCCAAAGCAAATCAAAACAATACATATAAAAGCGGGAGAAAAAGTTTGAAAAATTTATAATTTAATGTTATATTACAAATTGTTATAAGGAGGTTTTTATGGAGGAACCTAAGGACGCTAAAAATAAGGACGGCATAAAGATTTCTTTAAAACCAGACAAGGAATTCGATGAAATTATGGAGCCCTTTGATGGAATTATTGACACAGATTTGGCGGTTAGAGCTTATGATGCGGTGTTAAAGGAAAGTTCCAGCAAAAAATGTTCTGATTCAAACGAGGAAGCAGAAAAATTAAAAAAGGCACTTGGAATTGAAAACATGGATTTGGAAACTTTTCTGAAAACTCTTGAAATTCAGATAGCGGATCCTGAAGATTTTGATCGGATTATAAAAGAATGTGAAGCCGAAGAAGAAAAACTGTCAAAAAATCCAATTTTTCCTGCATCTTCTTTATTTTTTGGTGATAATGATGATGAAGAAAAACCATATAACAAACAAAACTTAACAGAACAAAACAAGTACTGCCAATCGTTAAGTTCACCAAATTCTGACACTAAGAAAAACTATAAAGAAAAATTAAGCCGTTCTGGCACTTATTACGATCCTAAAAACTATAATCAGAAAAATTCTAACTACAGCAATCAAAATGCTTCTGCTTCTAGCAAAAAGCCATACTTTGAAGAAGGTTTTGACTTTCATGGCACAACAATGTTTGAATTTGAAGAATTTCTAAAAAGAACTCGTGTTCCTACAATGGAAGAAGAAGCGGCGGCTGAAAAAGCAAAAAAGGCTAAAAATAAATCTTAATTTCCTTATTTGGCGTTTTTTCGTATGATTGTCTCCCCTTCTCGAACAAAAAAATTCTTTCTTAGCACATAAAAATTTTTGATGATGATTTTAGATTTCTTGCAAAACAATTCCGCTTAACTTCAAGAACTGTGAACTGCAAGGCGCAGAAAATTTTCTGCTTTGTGGCATATTTTTCTGTTTGTGTGAAAATTCGCGCTTGTGTCAGAGGATTAAGACTTTCTGAACTCACCTCCATCA
>CAZDAY010000045.1:0-10015 GCA_964503435.1 uncultured Treponema sp. | reverse complement strand
GTCTTTTTTTATTTTAAAATTTTTTAGAACGAATATGAAATGTCAATTTAAAATATTTTAATCAAAATAACAAAAACTTTATGTTGTGTTTTTAAAATTTTTTTTGTTTAATAATTGTGAATATGAAAATTTTAAAAATATGTTTTTTTTCATTACAAATATTTTTTTTGTCTTCTTTTTGTTTTGCATCAGAAAGTGTTGAAGATTTATTGAAAGCATATTTAAAAAACAGTCTTACGCTTTTAAAACTTTCATCACAACTTGAAAATCAAATTTTAGAAAATCAATCAGTTAAAATAGAAAATGGATTTAATATACAAATTTCAAGTGGAAATGTTCAAGTTGAATTTGAGGATTCACCGAAAATATCTTTTAGTCCTTCGGTAAGTTTTGGATTGCCTCAAGCAGATAATTTGACGCTTACAGTTTCATCAGATTTTGATATTGATGGAAAAAATTCTTTAGTTTCAAATACATCTTTTTCTTTAAGTGCCGATGTTTATTCAAATTCAATGGCGACAAGAAAAATCACCTTAGAAAAAGCCGAGCGCAATTTGCTTGAAATTCAGCGTGAACTTCAAAACGGATTTCTTAGTGTTGAAACAGAATTTTATACAAACTTAAAATCACTTTATGAATTAGCAACAAATGTTGAACTTGCACAAAATGATTTGTACGAAGATGAGTTGGATTTTGAAAAAATAAAAGCCCAAGGTTATAGTTCTGGTTCTCCAACTTACAGGCTTGCTCAAATGAAAGTTATTGCTGACCAATATAAAGTTGAACAATATAAACATTCGTTGCTTAGTGAAGTTAAAATTTTTGCTGTTAAATGTGATATTGAATTTTTAAGTGATGATGTTTGGACTTTTTTGCCTTTTGAAATTCCTCAGGTTGAAGCAGTTTATATTGAATCATTTAAAAAAGAAGATTTTGCTGATATTGAAAATGCAGTTTGGATTCATCAAATAAATCAGAAAAGTCGAGATGCTGACAAAAGTTTTTCTATAAAAGCGAGTGCCGGTTATACTTTTGATAATGAAATTTCTTCAAATAATTATATGAATACAGTTGACGGAGGAACGTCTTTTACTTGGAATGACAGCGGTTTAACGGCGAATTTTGGTGTTTCTGTACCCATTAGTGAGCCAAATCCTATTTATAAAATTGGGCTTTCTGTGGTGCCAAATCAATTTAGACTTGCAAAAATTTCAGAGCAGCAAAAAGAACTTGAATCTAAGCAAGAGAAAATTTCTATTCAAAGCGCAGAAAATAATTATGAAACAACTTTAATTAGTCAAAAAAGTGCATTGGACGACATTAAATTTAATAAAGAAAAAAATAAGGAAACTTACGAACTTTATAATCAACTTGAAAAAGATACGATTCTTTATTATGAGCGCGGGCTGATTTCTGAAAGTGAATATAAATCTGTTCAAACTAACAAAGAAAATTATAGAATTCAATGTTTAATAAATGATATTGAATTGATAATTTACAACAATAAGACGAAATTGTTTTTTAACAGAGATGATGAACTTAAAGTGAAATTTGAATTGTCCGGCAAAAATTTAGCTCTTTAAAATACTTGTCGATTTTGACGCTGGCGGTTTAATATTTATTTGGCTGTTATAAAAATTTTTTGGATTTTATTGAATTCAGAAAACTAAAAACTTAAGGAAAGCGATATGAAAAAAAAGGCAAAAATAATTCTGATTATTATAATTGCTATGGTTTTTATAGTTCTTGCTTTAACGATTGTTCGTTTTGTAATTTCTTCAAAAAATTCTTCTGCAAGTACAACTTACACCGTTATTCAAGAAACGTATCGAAACACAATTAGCATTGCTGGTGTTGTAAGTGCGGCACAAGAGCAAACTTTACAAGCGCTTTCTGATGGAACGGTGGTTGCGGTTTATGTGGAAAAAGGTGATTCTGTAAAAAAAGGCGATGTTATTATTCAACTCGATGATACAACTCAACAATATAATCTTGCAAAACATGATTATGACATGGAAACTAAAAAAATTACCGGTTCGCAAAAAGAACTTGCTTTAATGGAAACAGAAAGACTTTCTTTGGTTCAGAAAATTGCGGAGCGAAAAGTTAGTGCTACTTTTGATGGAATTATTGCGGATTTAGATGTTGCGGTAGGAGATTCTCTGGAAGCAAAAGATTCTGTTGGTAATTTAGTTGATGTTTCTTATTTAATTGCTGATGTTGAAGTTGCCGAAACTGATGTTGCAAAGTTGAAAGAAGGTCAAAATGTTGAATTTAAATTTCCTGCTTATAACGGAACTGTTTACGGTTATGTTGTGAGTTGGCCTGCGATTGGCGAAGTTACTTCTCGTGGAGCAACGATTGTTAAAGTAAGAGTTCGTATTGATGAATATCCAAAATCAATTCTTCCAAATTTTTCTTTTTCTGGAAACATTCAGATTAGCCCTGATGAAACTTATACGCTTGTTGAACGATATGCGATTGGTCGTGAAAATGCTCAGGCTTATGTTGTAAAAGCTAAAACTAATGAAAAAATATACGTAAAAGTTGAGCCTTATACAGGCGGTTTTGTAAAAATCCTTGAAGGTGATTTGATTGAAGGTGATGTTTTGAGTCAACAAACTGTTCCTAAAGCATCTGGTTATAACAGAAGACCCGGTGGATCAAGTGGACCCGGTGGACCGCCTCCTGGAGCACGTTAAATGAAACAAAAAGATTCTGTAATTACTTTGGAACATGTAAAAAAAATTTATCAAATGGGCGAAAACAAGGTTTTTGCATTACGCGATGTTTCTTTTGATATAAAGCAAAGTGAATTTGTTACGATAATGGGACCTTCTGGCTCGGGAAAATCAACTTGCATGAATATGATTGGTTGTTTGGACAGACCAAGTGAAGGAATTGTAAAAATCAACGGAAAAGAAACTGCAAAAATGTCTGAAAAAGAACTTGCACTTCTTAGAAATAAAACGGTCGGTTTTGTTTTTCAGCAATATTTTCTTTTACCGTCAATGTCTGTGCTCGAAAATGTAATGCTTCCTTTGCGTTATGCCGGCATTGAGCGAAAAGAACGCATTGAACTGGCAAAAGCTTCTTTAGATAAGGTTGGACTTTTAGACAGAATTTCTCATCATCCTTATGAACTTTCTGGCGGACAAAAACAACGAGTTGCTATAGCGCGGGCAATGGTCACAAATCCCAAAATTATTTTAGCCGATGAACCAACTGGCGCCTTAGACAGCGAAACTGGAAAATCTGTAATGAAACTTTTTTGGGAAATAAATTCTTTGGGCACAACTGTTGTAATTGTTACTCACGATATTCGTGTTGGTGCAAGTTCAAATAGATGCATAAAAATTTTTGATGGATTGATTGAATCTGATTCATTTCAAGAACCTCAAAATTTTGATTTAAAAAGTGGGAATTAAAATGCTTGAAGATTTTTTTAATGCACTTGCAAATTTTAAGCGCAATAAAATTAGAACTTTTCTTTCTTTGCTTGGAATTATAATTGGAGTTGCTTCGGTAATTGTGATTATGAGTATGGGCGAAAGTTCCACAAAAAAAATAGAAGAAACTTTTGGGTCTTCTGGTTTGGATATGGTTAATATTGGCACAGGATTTATGCGTAGAAATCGCAATGCAATTACTTTGGTTTTTGATGATGATTTTAGAAATGAAATGTTTGCTGAAATTCCAAATATCAAAAAAATTTGGTATAAAAATTCGTTAAATGCGACAATTACTTATGGAAGTACGACCGTTAGTTCGTCTTGTGTGGCAATCGAAAATGGATATCTTGAAAATTATGGAATTGAACTTGATTTAGGAAATTATTTTTCTTTAACGGACGAAGCAATGGGACTTCAAAAAATTATTTTGGGAAGTGATATTGCATCTTCTTTGTTTCCAAATGGTGACGCTGTTGGAAAATCAATTCTTTTGCTTACAAGTACGGTTCCTTTTAGTTTTGAAATTGTTGGTGTGTTAAAAGAACAAATTTCTGGAATGGAAAATTCTTCTACAGGCTGCTATATTCCCCGTGGATTTTATGCTAAAAAAATTACTCCAAATCCGTCTGCTTCACAAATTATGGTTCAGGCAACTTCAAATGAAAATGCAAGTTCGCTGGTTAATACAATAAAAGCATATTGTGAAAAAAAATCCGGAACAGAAGGTTCTGTAAATGTTAGTTCTATGCAAACGATGATTTCTCAAATGAGTTCAATTACAAATACTTTAAGTGTTATGCTTTCTGCAATAGCCGCAATTTCTCTGCTTGTTGGTGGAATTGGAATTATGAATATTATGATTGTTACGGTTACAGAACGCAAACAGGAAATTGGAATTCGAAAAGCATTGGGTGCAAGTCCGTCAAAAATAAAGCAGCAGTTTCTTGTAGAGTCAGCGAGTTTAACTTTACTTGGCGGAATAATGGGAATTTGTTTTGGGATTTTGATAAGCATTGCGCTTGAATTTGTGCAATCTCAATCTTATGTAATTAGTTGGGAATCTTGTATAATTGCATTTATTTTTTCTGTGTTTGTTGGAATATTTTTTGGTTTGAGCCCAGCCTATCGTGCTGCAAAATTAGATCCTGTTGTTGCGCTTTCTGGCGAATAACTATGTTTTTTAGTTAATATAATAATTAACGGTCGTTAGTTTTGTTTTTAGACCAAACGTTAGTTAGTTTTTAACTCTTCTTTTCAATTTTTCCGCGAGAAATAAAATCTAAATGAATACTTTTCTTTTTTGGCAAATGAATTTGAGTTTTTTCAATTTTTAAAGAATTTTCCTGCAATTTATGAATTGCTTTTTTATCCAGCCAAATTGGTGTTTTAGGATTAAAATCTCCTTTTTCCACATATTTTTTCCAGGAATCATCTTCTGGAATTTCAAAACGCATTTTTTGATTTGTTGTTGGATGAATAAATTCTAATGTTCTAGCATGAAGTGCAAGTCGGTGAAAAGGATCAGTTTTTGCTCTATAATTTTCATCTCCTGCTAACGGATATCCCAAAGAAGAAAGATGTGCTCTAATTTGATTTTTTTTGCCAGTGTCCAAAGAAAGTTCAAACAAAGTGTGAGTCGGTCCTTGAAGTAAAATTTTATAGTGAGTTCGTGCATTTACAGTTTTTGCATTATCTTCCGTTTTATTTTTTACATAACCAACGTGATAAGCATTTTGTGCTAAGGGCAAATCAATAAGTCCTTCTTTTTCTAAAAACTTCGCCGGATTCTTTGGATTTTCCGCAACGGCATGATACAAACGTTCGTTAACCATAGAATGCCATGTATTCATAATTTTTTTCTGCACATTTTCGTTAAGTGCAAACATCATAACGCCACTTGTATCTCTGTCCAAACGATGAACGGTAAAAGGTCTGTGTGTTTCAGAATAGGTTCCCTTTGAGCGCATTAGTTTTTCAATAATTTCTAAAGCATTTCTGGTTTTACTTCCTGGATAAGGAACTGAAAGTAAACCGCTGGGTTTTTCAATTACAATTATATCTTTGTCCTCGTAAAGAATTTTTATTTTTTCTTTACCGTAATCTGATTTATGTTCGCGCTTATAAAGTGTGCTTGCTTTTACCTTATGAATGTTTTTGTTCATCGTCTTTATTTCCCTCTATCAAATATGTAAACACAGAAAAACTTATTGTAATAAAAATCAAATAAACTAATACAAGAAGTTCAAATGAAAGTTTTGAAATTTGATTTTTAAAAACAAGAAAAATTATTCCTAAAACAAAAGTTCCCACGCCAATAATGTAAAAAATCAGGCTGGCACTTTTATAAATTGACATTTGTTTTGCTGATTTTGAAAATTTTATGTAAAAAGCAATTAGTAAAAAGATTATTCCAACAATAATAAAAGAAATGCTTGCAATTAAAATTTTTGTGTTGTCCATAAAAAAAATATATCACAAAGAAGATAATTAAAAAAGTTTGCAAAATTTCTAATACTTGATTTATAATTTTAATATGAAAGAACTAAAAAATCTCGTTGAATATTATGATGAATTATTTCCCGTAACAGAAAATCAGGAAAATTTTTACGACAATTTGATAAAAGATTATAAAAATCCAGTGAAATTTCTTCGCATTTTTTCAGGAACAGGACTTTTTGAAAGTAAAATGGCAAAAAAAGGTCATGACGTAACTGGGATTGAAGATGAGCACAGTCTTTTGGAAGCAGCAAATCTTAGAAGAAGAAATCAACTTATGGCAATTAGATTTTTTAATATGAATCATCAAGAAATGATAAATTTTTTGGCTAAAGGTTTTTACAATGTAATTTCTGTTTTAGACAGCAGACTTATGTTTTTAAAATCTTCTGCGGAAATAGAAAAATTTTTTGTTAACTGTAAGCAGCTTTTGTCCGAAAATGGCGTTTTAATTTTTCAGATGATTAACTTTGAAAAGTTTCAGAATGTTCCTATGGCGCAACTAAAAGAACGAAAAAGTATGCGTTCTAAACTTTTTACAGAACTTTTTGATAATAATGGATGCAAAACAATTTCTATGAATTTAGAAACAGGAAACGGAAAAGTTATCAGCATTTTTAAAAATTATGAAGTTAATCCGATTTTGCCAAAAGATATAGAAATGTATGCCAAAAAAGCAAAATTTTCTTCTGCGAATTTTTATTCTGATTTTGATAAGTCGGAATTTACTGGAAATGAAGAAAGTTTTATTGTTATTTTAAAATAACTTTTAGTTGATTTTCCAGCGATTATTTTCTTTAAAAAAGCGTTTCGCATTTATTTCGATTAAACGGCCATCTTCTCCAGCCATTTTAACCATTGACGTAATAGGATTAACTTCTGTTATACGGAAATTTGTTCCATCGTAAAAAAGTTTTATTCCTTCACTTGGAAGATTTTTTCTGCTTTCTGCATACCAATCATATTCATAACTTAAGCAACACAAAAGTCTTCCGCACTGCCCGCTTATTTTCATTGAATTTAAACTTAAGTTTTGCTCCTTTGCCATGCGAATGCTTACTGGTTTTAATTTGTCGCTTACAGAATTGCAGCAATAAGGTCTTCCGCAAACTCCAAGTCCGCCTGTAATTCTACATTCATCTCTTACGCCAATTTGCCTAAGTTCAATTCTCATTTTAAAAATTGAAACTAAATCTTTTACAAGTTCCCTAAAGTCAACACGATTGTCGCTTGAAAAGAAGAATAAAGCTTTTTGTTCACCAACAAGAAAATGCACAGAAATAAGTTTCATATCAAGATGATGATTATTAACTTTTTCTTTAAAAATGCTAAATGCTGATTTTTCTTTTTCTAAAAGTTCTTTTGCGTGTTTTAAATCATCTTTGTTGGCAATTCGAGAAATTTCAATAACATCGCTAGGTTTTATTCCGATTGGAGTTGTCGCTTTTCCAAGATTTATTGCTAAATCTTCTCCATATCTTGTAGGAATGATTACATAATCATTTGTTTCTATTTTTAAACCTTGTGGCAAAGTTGCATAAATGCCTTCACAAGAATATTCAAGTTTGAGTTTATACAATTCGTTTGGAAAAACAAAATTTTCTGATGAAGAAGAATCTTCTGCATTTATATTATCTTCTAATGTTGAAAGATCAACATTGTCATTATCTAGTTCATTTTCAAAAAAATCAGACATTTATTTTGCTCCATTTTGTTTAAGAGGAAGCTTCAAAAGTCAGAAGAGTTTTGAAACTTCTTCAAAATTTAACTCTTAATTTTATCAATTAGTTTGCAAGAAGGTCTACTAACAATCCTTTAATTTCATTTATTTTGGAAAGCATTAAAATTTTTTCCCGATGAGCCGAAAGCAAATAACGCGCCATTTCATCAAGTTTTTGATTTATAATTCTTATTTGAATTTTTGGTGGCATAGGTTTTCCTGATTTTGAAAAACCGCGCACTTCTTTTTTTGTTACTTCAAAATTATTTTTTTCAAGAAATTTGAAAAATAAAGAAATTTGTTTTCTATAATTTGCAAAATTTTCTGGTAATTGATTTTCGGCAAGTTTGTCGCCAGCAACATCAACTTGGTCACGTAAAAAAATTGCCGCTTCTTCAGTTTCCATTTGAGCAATTTCTGGCGGAAATCCTTCTTGAATCAGCGAATATTCTTCTTGTGTTTTTTCCAGTGTTTTTGAAAATTTAAATTTTTTAGTTTTTTCAGTTTTTTTTTGCTGCGTTGAATTTAATTGAGTCATTTGTGCGGCTGAAAAATAAAGCCCTGAATTGGAATTTACACTGTCTATTGCCATTTTTAAACCTGAATTGATTTTTCTTGAATTGCTTTTTTGTTCTGCCAGTCAAGAACTGCATTTTCATAAGGATTTTGTTCTAAAAGTGCAATGCAATGTCCGTGCAAAATTACTTTTTCATCTGATTGAAGACGATGTGTTTGAATATCACCAATAACAACGCTTGTAGAAAGAAGTTTTACTGATTCTGGAGCAATAATATTTCCGTAAACAATTCCGCCTATTACTGAAACTGATTTTGCTATAATATTTCCACGAATTCTAGCGGTTTCGCCAACAATCACATTTCCAGAAGTTTCTAAATCGCCGTTTAAATCTCCATCAACTCTAATAAATCCGTTAATTTTAAGGTCGCCTTTTATAGATGAACCTTTGCCAATAATACTGTTGATAGAAATGTCTTCGTTGAAAATTGCCATTATTTCTAATTTATTTTACGTTTATGTATTTTGCTGGATCTACAACATCAGAACCAATGTGTACTTCATAATGTAAATGTGGACCTGTTGTAATTCCTGTGTTTCCAATAGTTCCAATTACTTGACGTTGAGTTACTGTGTCGCCCTTATGAACACGAACTGTGGCCATGTGAGCATAACGCGTATAAATGCCATATTTATGTTTAATAATTACATTGTTGCCAAAACTGTCGTCATAACCAACAGCAACAACCTGTCCGTTTGCTGTAGCAATAATTGGATCTCCTACTCGATATGTAGAAAAATCCAAACCTTTGTGAATGTACCATTGCTGCGTAATAGGATGAACATTTTGACCAAACACCATTGAAAGGTGACCAATTCCATTTTTTACCGGCCAAACATTTGGAATGTCTGTAAATAAGGTTCCTTGCGTTTCAAGCATTTTTCCGATTTGTTCAACTGGATGCACAGCACTTTCAAGATAAGCAGATAATTGTCTAACATCCGCGGTTTCTCTTAAAGAACCAGAAGTAATATCTTGTGTATCAAAAAGTGAAGATAAGTCGCTGTTTTTTCCGAATGCTTTTGATGTGCTTGAACTTTGATTTATTCCGAGCAAAGAAAGTGTTTGGTTTAATGAATTTTGAAAACGTTTCGCTGATTGAAGTAAATTGTTGTTTTCATCACGAAGTTCATCAAGGCTGGCAAGAGATTCTTTATTTTCATCTTTTAATCTGCTGATTTCTGCACTACTTCCAACATTTCTGTGATTAAAATAAACAAAAGAACCAAGTATTCCAAAAACAATTACAAATCCTAAAATCAAGGCAAAAACATTTGTTTGAATATTTAAAACTTTTCCTTCTGAGTGAGGAACAATCATAATTGTGAGCTTGCCGTCAAAAACTTTAAAAACACGTACAAAAAAATGACCAATTTTTACAAAAAACGATTTTAATGCGTTTATGATTTTTGAGACAAAATTCTTTTCAATTCTTTTATATTTCCTAGTACGTGCCAAAATAAGCCTTCTATAAAAAATGCTTTAGTCCAAATAATTCAGAACAAGTATAACACAGCTTTTGTAAAAAAGTCTTAAAACTTAAGAAAAATTCTAAAACTTTTATTCAATTTTAATCAATGCAACTAAATAAGTATAACAAAACACTTGCTTTTATGTCAAACTTTCCTAAAAATTTTGAATTTTTTTTGAAATTCTTTATAAATTTTAACGAAATTTTTAACTTATAATAAAGTTGACGATAAAAAATTACTATGCTATCTTTACTTATCGGTACAAATGTTACAAAACAATAGTTTTACTTCTTGATTT
>CAZDAY010000044.1:0-10027 GCA_964503435.1 uncultured Treponema sp. | reverse complement strand
GGAACCCTGACGAGCGAGCCGCAAGCATAAAAATTTGCTCCAAAAAAATCAAAAAATTTAAGCAAATTCCGTAAATTTTATATTTTAAATGTGCTAAACTGAATTAAATTAAAAAAACTGGAGATTTAAATGGCTGATTATCACGTTTTTCCAGATGCACCAGAAGGTACGCCTGAATCAAATTTTGTTCACTTGCATGTTCACTCGGATTATTCGCTTTTGGATTCTTGTGCAAAACTTGACGATTTGGTTGCAAAAGCTAAACGCTTAAATATGAAGGCTCTTGCGTTAACTGACCACGGAAATATGTTTGGTGCGCTTAATTTTGAACACTTGTGCCACGTGAATGGGATAAATCCGATTGTCGGCGAGGAATTTTATGTTGCTTACGGCAGCCATCTTGAAAAAAATGATGTTCCTTATTCTTCTAAGGGCGAAGATGGAGAACGGCATGCTCATTATTTCCATTTAATTCTTCTTTGCGAAAATGATACTGGCTACAGAAATATGAGCTGGCTTTCATCAATCGCTTATACTGAAGGACTTTACTACGGCAAACCTAGAATTGACTTTGAACTTTTGGAAAAATATCACGAAGGTTTGATTTGCTGTTCTGCCTGTGTTGCCGGAGAACTTCCCCAACTTTTGCTGGCGAACAAAGATGCTGAAGCGAAAGAACTTGCCTTGAAATACAAAAATCTTTTTGGTCCTGACCATTATTACATTGAACTGCAAAATCACGGACTTGATGATCAGAAAATTATAAATCCTAAACTGATTGCCCTTGCGCACGAACTGGACATTCCGCTGGTTGTTACAAACGATATTCACTACATTGAAAAAGAAGATGCCGAAGCGCAGGATTGTTTGCGATGTATTGGTTTTAAGAAAAATATGAATGAAGCGCATCAAAGAATGGGCGAACGTTCTGAATGGTATTTTAAGACTGAAAGTGAAATGCGTCTTTTGTTTCCTGATTTGCCTGAAGCATACGAAAATACGGTTAAAATTGCAAAAATGTGCAATCTTACAATTCATCAATATAAAACAGAAGAATTAAAAGAATGTCTTCCGCGTTTTGAATTGCCTAAAGAATTTCAAACTCACGGCGAAAATTATTCTCAAAATCAGGACGATTATATGCGCTTTCTTGTGGAAAAAGGATTGCGCAAACGTTATCCGGAAATTACGACTGAAATTAGACAGCGTGCAGAATACGAACTTGGCATTATTTTTAAAATGGGATTTTCCGGCTACTTTTTGATTGTATGGGAATTTATTAACTGGGCAAAATCCACCTGGGACAACGTTAACAACTGCCCTAAACCTTACATCCCTATTGGTCCGGGGCGTGGCTCTGGCGCTGGTTCGCTGATTGCATATTCGCTTGGAATTACGGATATTGATCCTTTTAGATTTAAATTGATTTTTGAAAGATTTTTGAATCCAGAACGTGTTTCTATGCCAGATTTTGATGTGGATATGGATTTCGACTATCGCCAGGACATTATTCAGCACACAAGAGATTTATATGGGAATCCGCAGGTTGGACACATTGTTACTTTCGGAACATTAAAACCAAAAAATGTTATTGCTGATGTTGGACGCACACTTGGAATTCCGCTTAGCGAAGTTAATATGCTTAAATCTAAGGTTTCAGAAAATTTAAAGGCAAGTCTGAAAACTTGTTTTGATCCTCCAACAGAAAAATTTCCAGACGGCGGTCAACTGGCAGAATTCCGCCACGTTCCGCGTTATGAAAGACTTTTTGATTTGGCGGTTAAACTTGAAGGTTGCAAAAGAAACACAGGTTTGCATGCTTCGGGAATGGTAATCGGTTTAACTGAACTTCCAAACTGGGCGCCGGTTTTCAAAGATTCTAAAACTGGTGAAGTTGGCGTTCAGTACACAATGGATATTATTGAACCCTGCGGTCTTGTAAAATTTGATTATCTGGGACTAAAAACTCTTTCGCTAATCCGATACGCTGAAAATATCATCAATAAACATAAAAAAGAAGGCGAAGAACTTTTTGATTGTTCTAAAGTTTCTGAAACTGACAAAAAAACATTCGATTTGTTTAAGAAGGGCGATTCTGTTGCGGTTTTCCAGTTTGAATCTCCTGGCATGCAGAAAATTTTGCGCCAATTCCAGCCGGAAAAACTTGAAGATTTGGTTGCCTTGAATGCACTTTACCGACCAGGCCCAATGCAGTTCATTCCAAATTACATAGACGGAAAATGGAAGCCAGAAACAATTCACTACCCTGACCCATGCCTTGAGCCAATTCTAAAAGAAACTTACGGCGTTATGGTTTATCAGGAACAAATTATGCAGGTTTCTCAAAAAATTGCTGGATTTTCACTTGGTGCCGCAGACATGCTTCGTCGTGCCATGGGAAAGAAAAAGCCAGAAGTTATGATAGGTAAAAAAGCAGAATTTGAAGAAGGTGCAATTAAACAGGGATTTTCAAAAGAACACGCTGACGACATTTTTGATATTATGATTCCTTTCGCTGGCTACGGATTCAATAAATCTCACGCGGCGGCATATTCTGTGCTCGCTTACAGAACCGGCTGGTTAAAAGCAAATTGTCCTGCTGAATTTATGGCAGCAAACCTTACAAACGAAATCAACTCAACTGATAAACTTCCAATTTACATTGAAGAAGCCAGAAAAATGGGAATTCCTGTGGATCCTCCAGACATAAACCGTTCAGATTCAATTTTTGATGTTGTTGACGGACACATTGTATTTGGATTTTGTGGAATAAAGGGAATGGGACGTGGCGCATCAGATGCAATCGTAAAAGAAAGAGAAACTAATGGTCCTTTTAAAAATTTTGATGATTTTTTAAGCCGATGTCTGTTTTTAAGTGAAGCTTGCATTGACGAACATGGGAATGTTGATTCAACAAAAACAAAGCGTGTTTTAAATTCAAAAGCGATTGAAGTTCTTGTAAAAACCGGAGCATTTGATCATCTGGATAAAAATCGGGCAACTTTGGTTTTTAATTACGAAAAGGCAATGGAATACGAAGAAAAAAAGCACGCTGGTTCAGAAAACGGTCAAATCAGTTTGTTTGAAGATGCTGGACTAAAAGAATTTGTTGATTTTAATTACGAAATTATTCCTGATTTTCCAAAAATGGAAAAACTGAACATGGAAAAAGATTTAATTGGTTGTTTTGTTTCTGGGCATCCACTTGATGACTGGCGAAAAGCAATAGAAACAGTCGTAACTTGTAACAGCGAAACCATTGAACGTTGTGCACAAAATTCTAAAGCAGAAAAAGAAGCTCTCGAAGCAAGCGGAAAAAGTTTTTGGGCGACCAAAAATTCTGGAACAAATTATATTGCACTTGGAATGTTGCAGGGTTTACATCCGATTATGACAAAAAAAGGCACTCAAATGGCTTTTGCAAAACTCGCAGATTTTAAAGGCGAAATTGATTTAACTTTCTTTCCAAAAACCTGGGAAACTTTAAAAGATACTTTACAAGAAGAAGAAGTTTACGCTTTTAAAGGAAAAGTTGATGCTAGCCGCGAAACTCCAAGTTTTATTGTTGATTCACTTGAAGATGCAAATAAACTTCAGCAAAAAGCAATTACACAAATGCACATTCAACTGGAAAAAAATGTAAATTCAGTTCGAGAAATAGGGCCTTTGAAAGAATTTTTATTTGGCGTTTCTGGTAATTGTTCAGTATATTTGCATTTAGATATTTCTGACAAACAATATATTGTAAAAGCAAATGCACAACTTAGCACTCCAAATGACAAAGAATTTTTGCAAAGAATAAAAGACATTCCTTTGGTAAAAGACGCTTGGTTAGCATAAACGCTGAATTTTGGGAGATTTTTGATTTATGGCTTACGTTTTTAGAACATTAGCAGCGATTGTTTCTGCATACAATTTACTGTGCTTTATAAGAATTTTTATGACCTGGATTCCGCAGGCATCTTACAGCAAACCGGCGCAAATTTTAGCAAAAATCTGTGATCCTTATCTACAACTTTTCAGGGGCATTAAATGGCTGCATTTTGGTTCTTTTGATTTTGGTCCGGCCGTTGGACTTTGTATTTTAGGAGCAGTTTCATCAGTTTTCCAAAGTTTAGCAAACGGAAGAAATTTTACTCTGGGCACAATTTTTGCACTTATTTTGCAGATTTTCTGGTCACTTTTTTCAACATTTATTACATTTTTCTTAATAATATTTTTTGTCCGCTGGATTATTATTGTTATAAAAAAAACGGTTTACACACAAAATGTTTTCTTAGATAACATAGACAGAGCAATTTCACCAATCGTTTATAAAATAGCAAATTTCTTCAGTTTCGGAAAAGTTCCAAATTACAAAAATTCACTTTTAATTTCTATTATTGCCGCTTTTATTTTACTGATTGTTGGTAACATTTTAATTGCAATAATTTTAAGTTTATTTTTAAGATTTTAATTTATGATTTTAAGTCAAATAGAAAATGGCGTGGAAGATTTGCCAGGAGTTGGCCCATCAACAGCAAAACTATTTGCAAAACTTGGAATTTTTACTGTTGCAGATCTTTTAACCCGCTATCCAAAAAATTACGAAGACAGAACAAAAAATGTTCCTTTAGCAAATTTTTCAAAAGAAAAAAAAGTTCATACAATTTGCAAGGTTCTTTCTCACAACTGGTTTGGCTGGGGAAATATGAAAACCTTGAAAATTTTAATCACTGATGGAACAGCGCAAGCGGAACTTGTTGCCTTTAACAGAGCATTTTTAAAAGATTCGCTTCCCGAAGGTTCAATAATCAGCGTAACCGGACATTTTGATATAAAATACGACAAACTTCAGTCTTCGAGTTTTGAAGCGCAACGAATTGCTTACGACGGCAACCTAGAAGATTACAAAGATTTTAAAATTCCAAACAGCGGAATTTTGCCAGTTTACAGTTTGACCGAAGGACTTTCACAAAAAAATTTCAGAAAAACAGTAAAAATCGCGTTAAAACAATACGGCAAGGCGATTGACAATGAAATTCCACAAAAAATTATTCAAGAGCGACACTTGCTCAACAAATCTCAAGCAATTTTTTTCATTCACCGGCCAGAAAATTTTGAAGAACTAAAAGAAGCAAAAAAAACTTTAATTTACGAAGAACTTTATCAGTTTGAATATAAACTTGCCCAGCGAACCTTAGCTCACCGCGGAATTTTACCAAAGGCAAATTTAACTTTCCTTGATGAACAAAAGAAATCACCGCAAGCAAATAAATCCGAAAATCAAACAGCAAATCAGCAAATAACGATTGAAAAATTCAAAGCACAACTTTCGCCAAAACAATCAGAATTATTTTCAAGATTAAATTTTTCACTTACGGCGGACCAGATAAATGTAATTTACGAAATGAATTCAGAAATCGACAAAAGCCAAACGGAATTTAATCTTTTAAAAACACAAGGCGAAAAGTTTGGCAAAAATCCGTTTAATATGCAGCGACTTTTACAAGGTGATGTTGGAAGCGGAAAAACATTGGTTGCGTTTTTTATTTGTCTTCGGGTTATTGATTATGGCGGACAATGCGCTTTTCTGGTGCCCACGGAACTTCTTGCGAAACAGCATGCCGAAAATGCAGCAAGACAGCTTGAAGTTTTGGGAGTAAAGGTTGCATTTTTGACAGGAAACGTAAAAGCAAAGGGCAGAAATCAACTTTTAGTTGCGCTTCAAAACGGACAAATTGATATTGTAATCGGAACGCACGCACTTTTCAGCCGTCAGGTTCAATACAAAAATTTGGAACTTGCCGTAATTGATGAACAGCACAGATTTGGAGTTTCCCAGCGAGAATCAATTATTGCAAAGGGTCGATTTTCAAAAAATTCTTTTACTCACACGCCAGACATTTTGATGATGAGTGCCACGCCAATTCCGCAAACTTTAGCACTAACTGTTTTTGGTGATTTGGATGTAAGTACAATTAAAACCATGCCTCAAGGTCGAAAACCAGTAATTACGTATTTAACTGCAATGGGCAACGAAAAAAATGTTTACGAGGCTGTCCGCAAAGAATTAAAAAACGGGCATCAGGCATATTTTGTTTATCCGCGGATTTCAGAAAATGCAGAAAGTGAAAATTCTGATAATTTAGAAAACCCAGCACAGAAAAATTTTGAACAAAGCGAAAATTCTTCTTTTCAAAATCAGAAAAATCTAAAAAGTACGCAAAATTTTCTGAATTTTAAATCATCTGCAAAAGATTCAAAATTAAAAAGTGCCGAAGAAATGTTTGATTTCCTTTCAAATCAAGTTTATCCAGAATATAAATGCGCTTTAATTCATTCAAAAGTCGAAGAAGATGAGCAAAATAAAATTTTAAATGATTTTTATAACGGAAAAACGCAAATACTTGTAGCAACAACCGTAGTCGAAGTTGGTGTTGATGTGGCAAACGCAACTTCCATTGTAATTGAAAACGCAGATAGATTTGGTTTAGCAGAATTACATCAGTTGCGCGGAAGAGTTGGCAGAAGTTCATTGCAATCTTACTGTTTTTTAATTTACAGCAAAAATATTACGCAAATTGGAATAGGCCGAATGAAAGTTATGCACGAAAGCACAGACGGTTTTTATATTGCTGAAGAAGATTTAAAACTGCGTGGTCCCGGAGAAATTACAGGAACCACACAATCTGGATATTTAAGTTTAGGAATTGCCGATCTTGAACGCGACAAGGAAATCCTAAAAATTGCCCGCTACGACGCTTTTATGCAACTACGTAATCAGAAAGCAAATCTGAACGATAAGAATTCTGAATTTTAGAAATAGCTTTTTTTTCAATTTGGCGAATTCTTTCTTTGGTTAAGTTAAATTTTGCACCAACTTGAGCCAGCGACATTCCTTTTCCGCCATTCAAGCCATATCTCATTCTAAGAACTGCCGCTGATTTTGAATCAAGACTGTCTAAAACAGAATTTACTGCATCTTTTAAAGAAGTATTAAGAACCTGTTCAAGAGGATCTGTAGAAACATCATTTTGTAAGAAATCGCCTAAAGTTGATTTTCCGTTTTCATCAGCAACAACCGGCGCATCCAAACTCAAAATTTCACGAGAAATATCCATCATTTCACGAACATGGAATTTTGTCATACCAAGCATAGACGCAATTTCAGCAAGTTCCTCATCTTCAGATTTATTTCCTTCACGACGAATCGCTTTTTGTGCCTTTTCAATCTGGCTAAGTTCATTAGTTTTGTTCATTGGCAAACGAATTCCACGACTTTTTTCAGAAATTGCCTTTAAAATACTCTGACGAATCCACCAAACTGCATAAGAAATAAAATGGTATCCACGATTTACATCAAATTTGTGAACGGCTTCAATAAGACCAACATAACCTTCACTTATTAAATCTTCCAAATCAAGCCCACGATTTTGATATTTTTTTGCAACATTTACAACAAAACGCATATTTGAAGTTAAAAGTTTATCGCGAGCAGCCTTATCGCCAGCAGCCGCTTTTTTAGCTAATTCAGTTTCTTCTTCTGGTTTTAAAAGTGGAACTTTATTGATATCTTTTAAATGAAGATTGATTACATCTAAATCTTTTGTTGCATACTGTTTCATTTTGAATACCTCGCAAGTTAAATTTCTTATACTAAACAACATGCAATTTTTGTGCCAAGTTTTAATTTTTTTTGTATTTTTTGATTTTTTAAAGTAGATTTATGATTTTGCTGGGAATTTATAGAAAATTTGAAAAAATAAAGTATGAAAATTGAATTTTAAAAGATTTTTAAACAAAATTTACGCTGATTTTTACACAAATAAATCACAGAAAATAAAAAAGGGTGTATCATAATGACACACCCTTAGTTTTTAGCCCCAAACTTGAGCCAAAATGACTCAGTTTTATAAAGAGTTTTAAATTTAAGGTCAAAACTACTCAATTACAGCAATAATATCACTCATTTTGAGAATAAGATAATCATCACCGTCAATTTTAATATTTGTTCCTGCATATTTATCGTAGAGAATTTTGTCTCCTACGCTAACAGTAATTTTTTCTTTTTCTGTGCCTGGACCAACTGCTTCTACAGTAGCCTGCTGTGTTTTTTCCTGTGCTGTATCAGGAATAATAAGTCCACCAGCGGTTTTTGTTTCTGCAGCAACTTGTTTAACAAGTACACGATCTGCCAAAGGTTTAATTTTCATTATGTTCCTCCAAAATCATTTGATATGCAATCATAAAACGCAAGAAAAACTTATCGTTTTATTATCTTCAAAATTACGCATTTTTTTGCCAATCGTCAACTTTTTAAAACTTTTTTTAGCAAAAGACGGGCATTTTTATTTTCTGAATCCAAATTAAGCGAATATTGCAAAGAACGAATTGCATTTTTTTCATCACCAGAACTGTAAGAAATCAGCGCCATTCTATAAAGAATTTCAGATTTTTCCTTAGCAGAATTAGTTTTTGAAAACGCCTTGTTCAAACTTTCCATTGCAAGATTATTTTTTCCCAATCCTTCATAAATAAAAGCAATATTAATGTAAGAATTGATTATTGTTTCAGAATTATCTTGACCATCGCTAATAGGAATTTTATTTTCGTAAATTTTTATGATTTTAGAATAAAGTTCAAAAGCTTCTTTTATATTTTTACCTTCCGCAGCAAACCAAGCCTTGTATTCTAATTCCCAAAGTTTACAATCTTCATCATTTTTATTTTTGATATATTTTTCAAACAAACGCCTTGCATCATTAAAATTTTTATTTTGAATAAATTTAGAAATTCCATAATGAACAATTTCCAAATCAAAATTTCCGTCTTTATCTGAATTGCGCTCAAGCAATGTCCAAACCTGAACATTTGATTTTTCTGCACTTTCGTTTCGCTTAACTTCATCTTCAAACATTTGCTTTTTTACAATTACACGCGGATTTTTTCTAAGCGAATTTTCAAGCGAAAGTGAATATTCAAACTGATTAAAAACATCAGCAAATTCAATGCCCGCAAAAGCATCTTTTTTTTCCATTTGAAGAGTTTTTAAGTTTCGCCGCCTAAGTTCCTGCAAAAATTCATCTTCAGCCGGACGGAGATAAAGTTCAAGTGCAAAATTTCCGTAAAGCGACAAAATTTCTTCGCTGTCGGGAAAAAATTCCAAAGCTTCAGTTAAAGTTTCATAGCGTTTTTCATCATCTTTTAAAGAAGCATAATAAGCAACATTATTTGCATAAGATTTTTCAACAAAGGAAATTTTCGGAGATTTTTTTAAATCAATTTTTTCAAAGGCATTTAAATTTTTCCAGTTTTCAATAATTTTATTTCTGATGTTAAATGCTTCCTGATTTTCGCCCAAAATAAAATAATTATCTGATTCAAGTGCCAGAAATTCAAAAATTCTAGTATCATTTGTTGTTTCCGTTGCAAATTTCGGTTCCAAAAGAAGAGCATCTAAACTTTGCGAATAAAATCCATTGTCAAAAGATACGCAGGCCCAAAAAAGAGCGTCATCTAAACTTTGAATTTTTTTTGGATAAAGAGAAGCGGCCTTGTTAAAATCGCCATTTTTTATGTGAATTGCTGCAGCATTAAAAAGCCACTTGCTGTCAGAAGACGATTTGTAAGCATTTTCAAATATAGAAACAAATTCCTGGGTAAAAAAATCTTTAGCGTTTTGCATTGCAAGACGAATCATATATTCTGAATAAATTGATTCATATTTTGTACCCAAAAGTTTTGATGCGTAAGGGAATATATCTTCAGTTTTTAAATTTTCTGAATTAGAATTTCGCATCAAAAACTGAGAATAAACTGCACAAAGTTCCAGATTATCCGGCAAATTTTTTAATCCTTCCACAAGAACTTTTTGTGCACTTTGATTTTCATTTAATAAAATATAACGCTTGTAAATTCCTAATCTTTCGTAAGAACTGTAAGCTTTTTTTTCAAGATTTTTTAATTCTTCAAGAGCATCTTTCGGATTTTGCATGGAAATATACATATCAATCCGATCGAGTGCTGATGTAAAAGACTCTTCATG
>CAZDAY010000043.1:6467-10373 GCA_964503435.1 uncultured Treponema sp. | reverse complement strand
GAAGAAAATTTTTAGTATTTTTTTGTGTTTAGTTTTTAATTTAATTTTTATATTTGCGGACGGAAATGTTTCTGGCAATCGAAAAATGGTTTCACCTCAAAGGCAGGCGTTTATTACTTACGCTTTAAAATTGCAAGGCGTGCCTTACAGAATCGGCGAATACACTGATCCTAAAAAAGGTTTTGATTGCAGTGGATTTGTGTTCTATGTGGCAAGACTTTTCCCCGACCCAAGCGGACAATCTCATCAGTTGCCTAGAACTTCTAAGGCAATGTACGCTAAATGTGAAAAAATAAGTGCCCAAGAAAAAGAACCCGGCGATTTAGTATTTTTTGGAAATGAAAAAGGCGTAAATCATGTTGGAATTTATTGCGGAGTTTATCATAATAGTAAAAATCCAAACACAAAATTTGAAAATAAAAGAGTTTTTATTTCTTGCATAAGCGACGGTCCGCGAACTGGCGTTGTTCTTGAACTTATGGATGCGGATTATTGGAAAAAACATTTGTATTCTTACGGCAGATTTTTGCCGTCAAGCCAGGAATTTAATGCAAAATATAAGAATTAGTTGAATTTGTGGGAGCGAATTTTTTTGTAAAAAAAGGATTTTATTAAAATGAAATTTGTTAAATCAGAATTTGTAATTAAAAAAAATAGAATTTTTGCTTTTTTAAGCATTTTTTTGCTTTCGTGTTTTTGTCTTTCCTGTTCAACGGAACTTGAAATAAAAGCATTTGATAATAAAAGTGCCGACATAAATTTTAATTTTGATGTGGGCGAACAACTTTACAAGACAATTCAAAATATGACTTTTGGAATTTCGCAGATGAGCGAAAACATTAAATCTTCTGATGAAATTTCATTTTTTAACGAAGCAGAAATTTATCAAATTTTTGAAGGAAGTGATTTTCAAAATGTAAAAGTTTTTATTCCGTCAAAAAGAGAACTAAAACTTAGTGCAAAAATTCCGTCTCCAGAAAATCAAAGGGCTGTAAACGAAGGTTCGGTTTTGAAAATTGCAAATTTTGTTACTTGCACACAAAATTCGCTTACAGTTCTTATTTCGCCAGAAAATGTTCAAGAAATTGTTGCAAGTTTGCCAGAAGAAACAAAATCTTATCTTGATTTGCTTATGGCACCGATTTTGGGTTCAGCGGATATGTCTGGGCAGGATTACAAAGATTTAGTTTCTTTGGTTTACGGTGATGATTTGGCAAAGGTTCTTTCTGATGCAAGCGTAAAAGTTTCACTTTTTGCTCCGACTGGCAAAATTATAAAAAGAGCATCGCTTTCTAACACTGAACAATCTAAAACTTCTGCAAGTAAGGCTGTTTTTTCTGTTCCTTTAATAGATTTTTTGACCTTGCAAAGTCCTAAAACGTTCAGCATTAGTTGGTAAGTGCGACCGTCGTAAATATTTACGTTAACTCGTAGGTTTCGCCGTATTTTACAATTTCAACATTTTTGTAGCCATTTTCAGCGAGATATTTTACAAAAAATGTTTGAGCATCTTTTTCTCCGTGGACAAGAAATATTTTTTTGAGACGGCTTGTATCTAAAGAATCGAGCCAGTCAACACTTTCCTTATAATCCGCGTGAGCACTAAATGCACCAATAGTTTCAACTGTGGCATTAACGTTGTACCAATCACCTAAAATTTTAACTTCTTTTTCTCCGTCTTTTATTCTTCTTCCCAAGGTATTTTCTGACATATATCCAACAATCAAAATAATATTGTTTGGGTTAGAAATGTTGTTTGCTAAATGATAAAGTACACGGCCAGCTTCGCACATTCCATCGGCACTAATAATAATCATTGGACCTGGCTTTTTATTCAGTTCTTTTGATTCTTCAACACTAGTAATAAATTGCAAGGAATTAAAACCAAATGGATTTTTGTGGTGAGCAATAAATGCTTGATTTGTGTCGTCGTCATAACATTCAGGATGCAACTGATAAATTCCTGTGGCATTTACCGCCATTGGACTGTCGATGTAAATTGGAATTTTAGGAATGCGTTTTTGGTCAACCAGAATATGTAAATAGTAAACAATTTCTTGTGCTCTTTCTATTGCAAACGAAGGAATTATAACTTTACCTTTTCTGTCAACTGCGCGGCGAATAATTCTTTCAAGATCATCAAGTGCAGTTTTAGGGCTTTCATGCAGGCGGTTTCCATAAGTGCTTTCCATAAAAATATAATCTGGAGCAGGAAGATTTGTGTCTGGGTCGCGGATTATGGGTTTGTGTTTTCGACCTAAATCTCCTGTGTAAAGAATTCGAATTTCATCGCTTGGAGCACCTTTTAATGCTTCTTCAACTTCTGGATTTTTTGCTTGCGGAGAATCGGTTTTTATGCCAAAAATTCTGTGCCAGAGTCTGCGTCTGGAACTGCCAGCACCCTTAGTAATTTTGCCACTCAAAGGATTTTCTCTTTGTCCGCTGATTGTAAAATATGCAAATGAACTGCCCAAAATATGTCCTGCATCATAAAATTCCAGCTGAACATCTGGCGCAATGAACATTTTTCTGTTGTAGCCTAAAGTAATAATTTGGTTTGCCGCTTTTACACAGTCTTTTTCCTGAAAGAGCGGTTTCCAGGTAAACTTTTCGCCTTTTTTAGCGGCCTGTTTTGCAAGGAATTCTGCATCTCTGGCCTGGATTCTGGCGCTGTCCATCATAACAATGTTTGCAAGGTCGCGAGTTGCTGGGCTTGCATAAATGTTTCCGCCGTAGCCATTTTTTGCAAGAACTGGCAAAAGTCCGCAGTGGTCGTAATGTGCGTGAGTTAAAACAACACTTTCGATTTTGTCCGGAGCAAAGTCAAAATTTCTGTTTTTGCGATCTGCTTCGGCACGTTTACCTTGAAAAGCACCACAGTCAATCATAAAACTTCTGCCATCAATTTCAAGAATATGTTTGCTTCCTGTAACTTCTTGAGCGGCACCTAAAGAATAACAAATTACTGACATAAACGCGCCTCCTGTTGCACAATTTATTAAAAGATTTTTAATTTATGTTTTTATTATAAATCTGATTTTGCGATTAAACAAATTTTTTTGCACAGCCGCAAGAAACTGGCTGACAGTTTCTTGCAAGAAAGCCTAGCCCCGATTGTAAGGGCGCGACAATAGGAGCGTTCTCTGCAAAAATGTGTTGCTTTTTTGCAGAGAATGGAGGTAGCGAAGCGGACGGAACCCTGAAAAGCGGGTCGTAAGCAGAAAAATTTGCTCCAAAAAATAAGAATTTAAAACTCACGTGCAATTTGGTAAAATAAATTTATGAATATTTGCTTGTTTAGGGAAGACGAAATTGGAAAGCCACTTTCTTTGCGTGATGAACGTGCCAGACATATTTTGAAAATTTTGCATAAAAAAGAGGGTGATTGTTTTCATGCTGGAATTATTGAAGGTTTTGAAGGCGAGGCGAAAATTACAAAAATTGAAAGGTTTTCTAAAAAATCTGCGGATGGAAAAAAGGAATTTGATGATGGAAAAATGTATTTTACTTTTGAAGCGAAAAATTCTGGGAAACCGCTTTATCCGCTGAAAATGATTATTGGATTTCCGCGTCCCATTCAGTTAAAACGCTTGCTTAGGGATATGGCTGGTTTGGGCGTTTGCGAAATTCATCTGGCTGGAAGTGATTTGGGCGAAAAGTCGTATTTGTGTTCTGATTTGGCGGATGAAAATGAATTACATAAACTTTTGCTTGAGGGCACGGTTCAGGCTGGCGGTACTTATGTTCCGAAAGTTTTTTTGCATAAAAGTCTGGACGAATGTTTTGCTGATTTGGGGATTTTGTGTGATGTTGGCGATGAATCTTCTGTTAACGCGGAAAATTCTCTGCTTAACAGTAAATCTTCTGTTAACGCGGGGGATTTCTGTGCTAACGGAGGATCTTCTG
>CAZDAY010000043.1:0-6367 GCA_964503435.1 uncultured Treponema sp. | reverse complement strand
TGCTAACGGAGGATCTTCTGCAGGCGGCGAAACAAAATATTTTGCACTGGACAATGTGAATCCAAAATCTTCTTTGTTAAAGGAATTAAATTTTTTGCACTCAAATTCAAATGTCGTGCCTTGCTTAAAAAATGCCTTTGCTGCGATTGGTAGCGAAAGAGGATGGAGCGAGCGTGAACGAAAACTTTTGGAAACTTGCGGATTTGTGCGTTGTGGAATGGGAAATCGTGTGCTTAGAACAGAAACTGCGGCGACTGTTGCAGCCACACTTATTTTGGCGAAAATGAATTTTCTGTAATTTTTCGTGGCGAGTTGGCACTTTACTTAATGAATTAGCGGTTTTTCTGTAAAAATGTGGTTTAGACCTTGCTAAGCCACCGTGCTTTACGCGAGAAATTTGCAGCTTTAAAAAGGAAAAATAAAATGGCTTATCCAAAAATTTTTGCGCTGATTGACAAAGCGTGTTTTGATTATAATTTGATTCAAAATGGCGATAAAATTTTAGTTGGTGCAAGTGGCGGTAAAGATTCTACGGCGTTAATCGAATATCTTGCAAATCGGAAAAAACGTCCAAATGAAAATTTTGATTTTATGGCTTTAAATATTCAAAGTGACTTTGCCTTGCCGTTTCCAGACGGAATTTTAAATTTATTTTCTGATTGGAAAGTTGATTTTAAAAGTATAAATGTTGATGTTTTGAAAAGATTAAAGCCTGGCAGAAAAATGAATTGCTGGTGGTGTTCAACTCAGCGGCGAAAAGAACTTTTAGATTTTGCCTTAAAAAATCATTACAATAAAATTGCTTTAGGTCATCATTTAGATGATGTTTTAGAAACTGTGCTGATGAATGTTCTTAACAAGGGCGAACTTTCTACAATGCCGGCGATTTTGCCTTACAAAAATTATCCTGGCGTTTCTATAATTCGACCATTGTATTATTGTTCTGAAAAAACCTTAATTCAAACCGCAAAAGATGAAAATTATTTTGGATTTACTTGTACTTGTGATTATCAAAATAATTCTGAACGAAAAACAGCAAAGCATCTTCTTGAGCAATTAACGCAGGGTGATGAAAATAAAAAACAGAAGATGCTTCGTGCATTAAAAAATATTTATCCAGAATATTTGCCATAATTTTAAGTGCAAATGCAGTTTTTACTGGAACAACTGCCAGATTTCCGTCTGCAACAGAAATTGTTGAAGTTAAGGTGCGGGTTGGATTCAGCAATTCCTTTTTTGCGTATTCAGGAGCATACATTTTTGTTCATCGTAATGTTCAGTGTGCTAAGAGTTTAGCCCAAACAAAACCCGCTTTTCAGGGTTCCACTTTCGTTTCATTGCTCCGCAACTCGCTCCGCCTGTCTGCCGCCAGGCTCCGCTCGCCCTTACAATCGGGGCTAAGTCTTCTGCGTTGTGGATACTAAGCAAAGCCGAAGTGTAACAATCAACTCTCGAAATGAAATTAACGCTATATTTTATGGTTTCTAGCATAATTTAATAGCACAAAAAAATACCTTGAAGAATAAAAAATTTTGTTTTAAACTTTATTTATGAAAATTATTGTTATTGGTAATGGTGGGCGCGAACATACAATCGCTTGGAAACTGGCTCAAAGTGAATTTGTTGAAGAAGTTATTTGTTCTCCGGGAAACGGCGGAACTGCTATTGAACAAAAATGTATAAATATAAATCCGTTAAATTGCGAATATACAAGTTCTCTTAATCAAAATGACGCTTACGTTGAAATTGCTAAGAAAAACGATTGCAGACTTGCTGTTATTGGTCCAGAAAATCCTTTAGCGGAAGGTTTGGCTGATAAATTCTGGGCGGCAGGAATTCCTGTTGTTGGGCCAAAAAAAATGGCTGCTCAACTTGAAGCCAGTAAAAATTTCGCAAAAGATTTTATGAAAAAATATGGCGTTGCTTGTGCAAAAAGTCAAACTTTTACAGATAAAGATGAGGCGCTTGCTTATGTTGAAAGTCAGGGTGCCCCTATTGTTATAAAGGCTGACGGTCTGGCTGCAGGAAAGGGAGTTTTGGTTGCAAAAACTTTGGACGAAGCAAAATCTGCAGTTGAAGAACTTATGAGCGGAACTGCCGTTGGTGATGCCGGACGTAAAATTGTTGTAGAAGAATATTTGCGTGGAGATGAAATTTCTATTCTTGCGGCGGTTTGCGTTAATCCAGAATATGGAGATGAAAAAGCATGCATTGTGCCATTTTTGCCTGCACGAGATCACAAAAGACTTTATGACGGAGCAAAGGGACCAAACACTGGCGGAATGGGTGCAATTTCTCCAGTTGATGATGTAACTCCTTTGATTAAATCACAGTTTGAAGAAAATATTTTAAAACCTACATTAAAAGGTTTGGTTCAAGAAAAATTTGATTATCGCGGATTTATTTTCTTTGGAATTATGCTAACAGAAGATGGACCAAAATGTCTTGAATATAATGTGCGGCTTGGAGATCCAGAAACACAGGCGGTTTTGCCTTTAATGAATTTTGATTTTTGCAAGTTGTGCGAAAGTATTGTTGACGGTTCGCTTAAAGATTTTAATTTGTCTTGGAAAAAGGGATATTGTGTTGCTCCTGTTGCAGTTTCTGGCGGTTATCCAAAATCATACAAAAAAGGTTTTGAAATTAAATTCGATGAAAAAATAATCAATAAAATTGGTGCAAAGGTTTTTGTTGCTGGAGCGATGGAAGACAGACGACATCATAATCCACAAGCGGCTACAAAAATTATAACGAGTGGCGGTCGGGTTTTGGCATGTTCTGCTTGCGGCAACACATTTAAAGATGCATGGACCGCCGCTTACGAAGCATTGCATTGCATAAAATTTGAAGGAATGTTCTATCGTAAGGACATTGGACTTCCTGGTGCTGCAAAATCAGAATAAAATTTCATAAAATTTTTTAAAAGCGTTCATTTTCTTAGCAAAGTGGACGCTTTTTTTATTATTTTGTCATTCTGTGCGTTGGTTGAGGTTCTCGAAATCCACACAGAAATCTGTTATTTATTTCAGAAAAATCATTCCTAAAATTCCGAGTGGAATTAAATATGCTGCAAACCATTCAAGTTTTCCTTTTTTTATAAGACGCATAAGCCATGAAAGTGCCAGATATCCGCTGGTAAATGCTGCAAGACAACCAAAAATTACTGGTAAGGCTCCAATCGAATTTGCAACATCACCCAAATCTTTTAGTTCAAGAATAAACGCACCTAAAATCGCAGGAATTGAAACAATAAACGAAAATTCGCCGGCAAGTTCTCGGTTAAGTCCGCAAAAAAGAGCGCCAGAAATTGTACTGCCAGAACGACTAATGCCCGGCAAAGTGCCCACGCCTTGTGAAAAACCAATTATAAGCGCCTGCCACCATTTTATAATTTGCGGTTTTTCAGTTGATTTTGAATTTTCAAGATTTACAGCCGATTTTTTATGTTTTCTTTCAAAAACTGAGCTTAAAACAAGAATAATTGCAGTAAAAATAAATCCGCCACAAACAATTTTTATAGAAATTTTATTGTCATCAATCAATTTTGAAGTAAAAAGTCCAATCACGCCAGTTACAATACTTGCCAAAATAATTGCAAGAATGTAAGAACGTTCTGATTTTTGCTGAATTATTTCCTGCTCACCAGAATTTTTTTTAGGAACAAAAATTCTTCCAAAAGCGCACAAAAGTTTCCAGATTTTCCGCCAGAAATACAAAACAACTGCTCCAAGTGTTGCTAAATGCAAAAAAACGTCAAAAAGCAAAGGAATTTCTTCTAAACCCATTAGTTTTTGAACAAGCAGCAAATGCCCAGACGAAGATATAGGCAAAAATTCTGCAAATCCTTGTAAAATTCCTAAAATAACTCCTTCAAAAATGCTCATAAAATCTCCAAAAATTTTTATTTTCCTACACAGAAATTCTCAAAAATGCTCGAAAGTACATCTTCTGGACTTACTTCGCCAGTTATTTCACCTAAACTGTCAAGCGAATCTTCTAAATCCTGAACAACTGCATCTAAGCCAAAATCAGAATTTTTTGCGGTTTGAATTGCGTGATTTACGCGCTCAAGTGCTTCATTTACGCTTTGTTTTTGTCTTTCGCTTCCCAGCCCAATTTGCTCATGCTCAGAAATTGAAGTTTTGCACAAAATATTTTTTACAATTTGAGTTAAATTGCTTATTCCGTTTGCATATTTTGCAGAAATTTTTACACTTGCTGAAATTTTGTTTTTGATTTCATCAGTTAAGGCAAAATTTTCTGATTTTTTGCCAGATTGATTTTCTGTTTGTTCAAGAGAAGAATTTTTTCCCAAATCACTTAAATCACATTTATTAAAAACTAAAACAAGCGGAATATTTTGTTCTTTTATAAATTTTTCATCTTCATAACAAAGTCCCTTGCTTGAATCAACTAAGTAAAGAATAATGTCCGCTTCCTTGCTCAAATCTTTTGTAAGTTCAACGCCTTTTTCTTCTATTAAGTCATCTGTTTTTCTAAGACCAGCCGTGTCAAAAAGCCGAATTGGAATTCCATCGAAACTGACCCAACTTTCAAGATAATCACGAGTTGTGCCTTCAATGTCGCTTACAATCGCACGTTCTTCTTTTAACAGAGTGTTAAACAGGCGCGATTTTCCTGCATTAGTTTTTCCGCACAAAACCACGCGAGCACCATCTTGATAAAGTTTTTCGCTTTTCCAGGAATCAGCAAGAATTTTAAGCCGATTTTTTGCGTTTTCCAAATTTGAAATGTCAAAACTGTCAGAAATTGTTTCTTCGTCTTCCGGATATTCAATTTCAACTTCGATTGAAGCCAAAGTGTCGATTATAAGTTTTTTGATTGAATCGATTTCGTCAAAAAGTGAACCGCTTAATCTTTGGACTGCATGTCCGCGACTTTCATCAGTTTTGCTGTCGATAATTTCTTTAACTGCTTCGGCTCGGGTTAAGTCTGTTTTGCCGTTTATGTACGCTCGAAAAGTGTATTCGCCTCGCTGAGCCTTTTTAAATCCGTTTGCAAGTAGAAGATTAAAAACTGAACTTACAACGTTTACGCCACCGTGGCAGAAAATTTCGACCATGTCTTCGCCAGTAAATGATTTTGGGGAACGATAAACTCCCAGCATAACTTCATCTATTTTTCGCCGAGGATTTGCGGTTTGCAACGGGGCATTTTCTGTTAACGAAGAGTCCGCTGCTTGCGACTGAGAATTTTCTGTTAGCACAGCATCTTCTGGCACTCTGGCGCAAGGTTCAAGAATCCAGCCGTAAACCAAAGAGTTGCCCTTTGCAGAAAGCAATGCCTTTGGACGCGAAAAAACTTTAGAAATCAATTCAATGCAATTTTTACCGCTAGTTCTAACAATTCCTATGGCACTAGGAGCAAGACTAGTTGCAATGGCAGCAATAGGTTCTTCTGGCGTATAATTTAAATTAGTCATTAAAATTTACCATTGGGTCAATGTGCAAAAGATGCACGCTGTAATTATAAGAATCTTCATTTTCCTGATTCAAAACTGTGTCAAGAATAGAAATCATTGCTTTAGAACGTTCAATTTCACTTTCAAGTTCTTCTTTGCTGTAAGCGGAATTTTTTTGCAAATTATTTTCTGAACTAAAAGCCGGAATGCGTTTTTGCAAATTACTTTCATTTTCTTTCCAAGGCGAAAGTTCTTCTGGTTCAGGGTCAGGACTTATATCATCATAAAAACCGCCAGAATTATTCCAATACATATATCCGCGGTCAAGTCCATCTCGAACACCGAAAATTTCTCGTCTTACATAATCCTTATTGTAGTAAAGTCTATCAAATCTTACACCAATATAAAATGCTTGAACCCAGGGACGAACAATAATTCTGTTGCGCCCAATCACTGTATTTCTGTAAGTTCCGTAAAAATAAATTCTGTAAGGACGTTCAACAACTGGTGCGTATTCCAGAAAATTCTGTTCAAAATGCGAAGGATAAAACATTGGGCAAATCACATCAACATATTCACTCATAAGTTCCACATCCTGACCAGTTCTAGCGCCAGTTCTGTACCAACCGTTTGCTCCGTAAATATCAATTCCGATTGGAGCGTTTATATTTTCACGAGCATAACTTAAAAAAGAAATAAGAGCACTTTCCTTATCCATTCCTTTGTTTCGCCAGCGATACGAAATATTTCCCATATTTAAACCGTCAGTTGGAAAACGAATATAATCAAACTGAATTTCATCAAATCCGCGTTCAATTAATTCTTTTGCAATTTCAATATTATATTCCCAAACTTCTTCGCTGTAAGGATCAACCCAATTTTCATCGTAATAAGAAATTTGTGTTGCTTCAATTTCATTTCCATCTTTGTCAGTAGTTGCAGGTT
>CAZDAY010000042.1:0-10394 GCA_964503435.1 uncultured Treponema sp. | reverse complement strand
CGCTTGCATTTCATCATTTGAAATATCAAGGGCAAGAATTGCATCACAAGCAGCATTATGATTATAAGTGCCAATTTCTACATATTTATTTTCAGTGCCTTTTTTGCTAAGTTCTTTAATTAAATTTTCATTCAGTGAAATATTATCTGAACGTTTTGCATTTGTTAAAATATCTTTATCATCAACTTTTTGTCCGCCATTTTCAGGAAGCACAACTTTTAAATAAATTCCCGAAGCAAAATGATGAAGGTAAAAATAACCGTCTTTTTTTACAGGAAGATTTTTTTCAGTAAGTTCTTCATCGCCAAACATTACATCTTCACTAGATTTTTTCTTTTCAGTAATGATGTCTGGATTTTCATAAACTTTTACAAACCAAGGTTTTTTCATCAATCCTAAAAATCCGCTGTATCCTCTTTCTTGAATTTCATACTCAAGATTAGAAACTTTTGTTTCAAGTTGAACCGCAGCGTCTTGAAGACATTCATCAAGTGTATCGCCACGAACTTCAACAGTGTGGATTTTAGAATCAACTTCAAGTTTTTTTGTCATATCTAAACGAAGTTTATCCAAATTTACCATAACATTTTCCCTTGTATAAGCGATTTGTAAAGTTCACAAATTTTATGAAATTTTCATTTATTTGGCTATAATTTTAAATCTTATAAAATTTTCTTTGTGATATCTAAAAATAATCGCAAATGATACTCGTATAAATACTAGTATAAATTAAAACTTATTTACATCCAAAGTAAAATTAAAAAATTCCTTTACGAACGCTGGTTAATTTTGCTCTTAAGCGAAGATTTGCAGAAGCATGAAGCTGGCTAACACGACTTTCACTTATGTTTAAAACCTTTCCAATTTCTTTAAAAGTTAAATCTTCGTGATAATACAAAACAATTACCATTTTTTCATTTTTTGGTAAATCTTGAATTGCCTGAACAATACAACGTTTTATATCTTCGCGTTCAACAAGCACATCTGGATTTAAACTGTTTGGTGCTTCAATGCTATCTCCAATCGAAGAATGATCGTTGTCATCGCCAGAATACCAGACGTCATTTAAGGAAAGAACGCTTGTGCCACTGATTTTGTTTACAAGATTATAATATTCGTCAACGCTAACGTTCATTTCCTGAGCAATTTCCTGATCACTTGCAGAACGTCCCAACTTTGCTTCAAGTTCGCCAATTATATCTTCCATTTCACGAGATTTTTGTCTTACAGAGCGCGGAACCCAATCCATTTCTCTGAGTTCATCAAAAATCGCACCACGAATACGAACAACTGCATAAGTTTTAAATTTTACATTTTTATCAGGATCATATTTATCAATCGCATCAATCAAGCCAAAATTTCCAAAACTAACTAAATCTTCATAATCCACAGAATCTGGCATTCCAGTATGAACTTTTCCTGCAACATATTTTACAAGATTCATATATTGCTTAATAAATTTTTCTCTTAGCGCCACGGATTTAGTTTTTTTGTACTCTTTCCAAAGCTGTTCTTCTTCTTTTTCGTCAAGTTCCATATTTTCCATATTGATACCTTTTATTATAACACATTATTCTTCTCTTTTCAGCACAGTTCTTATGGCATTTGCTATTGTAGTCGCATCGTGATTGCTTGCCGCAGCATCATTGCTAGAACTTGTATTTTCATAAGCGTCGTAAATTCCATCCTGAGCAAATTCACTTGTTTCTATAATATCATCATTTATGTCATTTTCACCAACAGATTTTTTTTCAACATTATCTGAAAAATCTGGAAGACTATCAATTTCTTCATCAAAATTTGATTTTTGGGAAGAATTTTCTTCATTTTGCAAATTTTGATTTTGAGAATTTAAATTTTCGCTATTTGATGAATTTTCATTAGTTCCATCTATAATTTTACCACTAAAATCTTTTGTTTCAAATTTTTCTCCCAAACTAACTGAAGAAAAAGTTGAATTTCGTGCTGACAAATCGTCTGCTGACTTTGAGGAAGTTTCGGTCTTTTGACTTTCAGCAGATTGTGTTTTAAAACTTGCTGAACTTTGAGAATTTGCTGAATCTGACGAAGAATTTTCTTGCAAATTTTGATTTTCTGAATCAGATTTTAAATTTTTTTTATTCTTTTCGCTCAATGGAACCTTATTTAATGAAACTGCAAAGGAAGGTCCCTTATCATCTTCCGTTAAATTTTCATCGTCAACTGTAAAATCAACCATACGACCGCGAGTTTTTTCACTTGAATTTTGGGGATTTGAAAAAGCTAAATCATTTTCATCAACAGATAAAAATTTTGAATCTAAAAAATCAATCAAAAATCCAAGAAGAGCAAAAATAATGCCAATAATTATGGCTCTCAGTAAGGAACGAGAAAATTTATGAATTGAAATTATACTAATCAAAAAAGACAAAACAAAGCCTGCAACAGCCGGTATAATTATTTTTTTTGGCTTAAACATGCTTTTTTCTCCTTTTAACTTTGCTAGAAAACATAAAATCCTCGCTCATAAAAATCACAAGAAAATCAAAAAATTTTTTTAAAAATTTATCTTATTTTTAAATTTTGAAACTTGCGCTTTTTTTTGCCACCAAGAAATTTCTTTAGGAAGTTTGAAACTCCATTATCCATTCCAATATCCGTTTTTTCAATTCTGCCAACAATATGTTTTAAACAAACTGCCGGTTTTGAAGTAGGATTTACAATCATAAAAGGTTTTTGCCTAAGAACTGACGCTTGAACAACCGGATCATCATAAACAAAACCAATATATTCAACCTTGTAATTTAAAAATTGTCCGACGATTGTAATTATTCTATCAGAAATACGCTTTCCTTCTTCGGCGGAATGAACTCTGTTTACCAGAAGTTTTATATTTATTTGATGATCAACAAGTTCCGTTGTAATAATTTTTATAATTCCGTAAGCATCAGTTATTGCTGTAGGTTCTGGAGTTGTAACAACGTAAACTTCATCCGCCGCGGCAACAAATTGTAAAACATTATTTGCAATTCCAGCGCCAGTATCGATTATAATAATATCCGCGTTTGAAAGGGAAGAAAATTCTTTTGCAAAATAATCTAATTCTTCTTTTGAAAGATTTGCAATTCTTGAAAATCCGTTTGCACCTGCAATAAATTTTATTCCACATTCTGTGTCAAGAATAATTTCTTTCATTGTTTTTTGATGATTTATTACCTGCATCAAATTATACTGAGGAACAACATTCAGCAGAACATTTACATTTGCCATTCCCAAATCGCCGTCAATAAGAATTACTTTTTTTCCAATTTGCGCATAAGCAATGGCAAGATTTACAGCAATATTGGTTTTACCAACTCCGCCCTTTCCGCTTGTAATTGCAATTATTCTTGTATTATGTTCAGAAAGATTTTTAGACTTTCCGTTTCCCATAAGAACACGAAGTTCTTTCGCCTGCTCTTCCATTTTTAACTCCATAAAATTTGCGGATTTTTCTGTTCTTCATCACTTAAAAATTTTTCTTTAAGATGTTCCATATCAAGATTAAAACCTCTTAACTTTTTTAAGAAAAACAGAGGATTCGCTTTTTCAATATTATTTACAACTTCTTGTCCTGTTGTAAGATAAGAGATAGTTTTTTTCTTTTCATAAAGTACGCTAAGTAAATTACCAAAAGTTAAAGTTTCATCACATTTTGTAACAATAACACTTTTAAAATTAAAAGATTCGTAATTACGTAAAATATTTTCTAAATCTTTTGCACTTATTCCGGCTAAAACTGCAAGATATATGCTTTCGTGCATATTTTTTACATCAAGAATTCGGCGCATGCTTGCAATGTGTTCAAAATCATTCGGACTGTATCCGCTTGTATCAATAAACATATAATCTATTGAAGAAGAATGAGCATTATAAATTTCCTGAAGCTGCTCTGAATTTTCTGCCTGTTCAACATTTGCATGAATAATTTCGCCATAATGAGAAAGCTGATCTACAGCAGCAACACGCATTGTATCTGTGGAAACCATTTCAATTGATGGCTGATATTTTACATTCGGATTGTTTTTTGCTGAAATTGCGATTTCGGCTGCCATCTTTGCGACAGTTGTAGTTTTTCCAACTCCAGTGGGACCAACAATTATTATAACGCGTGGTGGTCTTACATATTCATCTGTTTGAATTTTTATATTTTCACCAATCCAATCAACAACTTTTTTTTGAACCAAATCAAAATCATTTAATTCTTCAAGACTAAAATTCTGCTTTATTTTAGTTTCAATCATTTTTGAATAAGAGCGTGTAAAACCATTATCATCAAGAAGTTCATTTATTCTTTCCAGTGTTTTATGTTCGCCATTAGAAATATTTGCGGAAGAAATTTCTTCTAACTGCGACTGGATTTTGTCAAGTTTTTTTGTAACCTGGCTTAACTGAATATTTGAACTTGGATCAAGTTTTTTTAACATTTCTGCCTGAGCTTTTAGAAAATCGTTAGATGAAGAATTTGGATTAGAGTTTTGATTTCCATAAAGATTTTTTGCAGAAAGATTTACAGAAGAATTTGAAAACGAAGATTGTGAATCATTTTGCAGCGGCACGTAAATTCCCCGACTATTATTTAATTTGTCGTAATTGTTTCTTACAACATGAAAACTTTGCTCAATATAACTTTTAGCACCAAAACCAAAAAAACCTACTTTTCTTACAGTTTCATATCCGTCGAGAACATAATTTGAACCATACTTAGAAATTATTTTCGATATGCATTCTTCTCTTGTTGCACCAGTAACTTTTTGTATTATAGGATTTTTTGAATAATCATTGTTCATTTATTTCTCCTAATGCTTCAACTTTTAAATCTGGACCAGCGGCAAGAACTTCACTTATAGAAAGACATACAACACCAGGACATTCTCTTTCTATTGAGGATTTTACTAAATTTCTTGCTTCATCAGGACACAAAATAATTGGAATAAAATTTTTATCTCTTACAGCAGCAATCGCTGAACTTACCGCGCTAATGAATTTTCTGCCTTCAGTAAGATTAAAGGCAACAGTTGGTTTTCCGCCCATAATTTGAACTTTTTTGTCTAGAAGTTTTTGAGCAAGTGACTGAGGCAAATTTAAAACATGCAAAACATTGTTTTCATCTTTGTATTGACTGCAAATTTGTGCACCCAAAGACTGTCTGACCATTTCAGCAAGATCCCATGGATCCCGAATTCCAATTCTTCCACAATCACCAATAGTTTCAAGAATTGTAACCATATTCTGAATGCTAACCTGTTCACCAAGAAGGATTTTAAGAACTGCTTCAATTTCACCATAAGTAAATTTATTTTGACCTTCAAGAACTTCATTAACAACAACGTCATTTGTCTTTTTAACTTCTTCAATAATAGCGCTAACTTGCTGACGATTTAAAATTGTTGCTGCATTATGTTTTATAATTTCAGTTAAGTGAGTTGCAATTATTGTTGGCAAATCGAAGACAAGATATCCTGCATTTTCTGCCTGAGCACGTTTTGAATTTGGAATCCAAATAGCATCTAAGCCGTAAGCAGGATCCTTTGTTTTTTCGCCAGTAATTTGAGAATCAGATGGAACATTTCCGCCATTCAGGCACATAAGATAGCCCATTTTGAGTTTTCCCCGTCCAACTTCAACACCGCGGATTTTAAATGAATATTCTTCTGGCTTTAAAGCAATTTGATCAACAATTCTGATTGGAGGAATTACTAATCCCAAATCCAGCGCTTCTTCTTTTCGAATACTTTTTACGCGTTCTACAAGTTCGGCACCATTTTTATCACTTACCAAAGGAATTAATGCGTAACCAAGTTCAAGAGAAAGCTCATCGAGTTTTACAAGAGGACTTATTTCTTCTGGTTTTGCAGAAGATTTATTTGAAGGATTTTGCGAATCAGATGTTTCACTTGCAAGTTGTTCATTTGCGCTTTTATTTTTTTTACGAAGCATATCAATTCCCAGCCACAACAAAAGTCCGCCAACTGGAAGTAAAGCAAATGCTGAACCATTGTGGAAAACTAATCCCATTATCAAAAGAATTGAACCTGTAATAATATAAATTGAACCGTCCAGAGAAAATTCTTTTTTTATTTGTTCGCCAATAAGATCTTCGTTTGAACTTCCGGTAACAAGGATACCAGTTCCAAAAGAAAGCATTAAAGACGGAACTTGAGAAAGCAATCCATCACCAATAGTAAGTTTTGTGTAAGTTTGCAAGGCACTCATAAAATCCATATGACCAAAAACCATTCCGGTTATAAAACCACCAACAATATTTATTATGGTAATAAAAATTCCAGCCTTAACATTTCCACTAACAAATTTTGAAGCACCATCCATTGAAGAATAAAAAGAATTCTCTTTTCTTAGCGCTTCTTTTCGTTTGGCACCTTCTTCAACAGTAATATCGCCTGCCTGAACCGCGTTTTGAATGTCAAACATTTTGTTGTTCATAGAATCCAAGGTAAATCGGGCTTGAACTTCACTAACACGTCCGGCACCTTTCGTAACAACAACAACTTGAACAACAATTATTATTATAAATATGATAAATCCAACAACAAGGTTATCGCCAGTAACAATATCAGAGAAAGATTTTACCATTTCACTTTGAGTTGAAAGATTTCCATTTCCTTGCAAAATCAATTTTGTTGACGCAACATTTATTGAAAGCCCAAACATTGTCATAAGTAAGGTTAATCGCGGAAAAGATGTAAAATTTGCAGGAGTTTTTGTGTACAAAACAGTCAGCATAATTACAAAAGAAAGTGCAAGATTTACAACCATCGCAAGATCAATTAAAAATTTTGGGATTGGAAGAATAATCATAATGACCGTTAGTATAACAGCAATTGGAATTGCATTATCTTCCACAACACCGCTTAAATTACTGAGAATAGTTCCATTTTGAGATTGTCTTTCTGGCATTGGTCCCCACCCACCTGAAAGTGTTAATAATTCATTATACCATAAATCAAAATATTGTAAATGTATATTTTACATAGGTTTACAAGTTTTTAACAAACTAACAAACGTTCGTTATTAAAATTATTAAAATGATTTCTAAGGCAAAAAATCAAAATAAACAAACATTCGTTATTTTTAATGCTGCATTTCTAATTTTAATGCTCAAATTTTAATATTTCCAGTTTTAACAAAAAATATTTAGGGCATAGCTTGTGAGTCCAGTAAAATAACATTGCCGCGTTCGACGTTGCTCAGTAAGCGATTCGTAATGACACAAATATATCAAAAAAATAAAACTCGAAGTTTAGCCTAATTTGATTTTTTTAAATCTTTTGAATGTTTATCAACGTAATGAATTTGTGCATAAATTGTAGCAATCACGCTCATGCAATTTTCAGGAATCAACTGACCTACCTCTGTGTTAAAATAAAGTTCACGCGCTAAAGGTTGATTTTCAATAATCGGCACATCATTTTCCTGTGCAATTTTTTTGATTGTCTGTGCAGTTAAATCTTCTCCCTTTGCGGCAATCAGTGGAGCATCAGAAATTTGAGTATCGTACTGAAGCGCAACGGCGTAATGAGTCGGGTTTGTAATTACAACATCGGAAGCAGCAACAACTTTAGGAAGATTTTGTTTCATCATTTCTTTTTGAGCCTGTTCAATTCTTGACTTTATTTCAGGGTCGCCTTCCAATTCTTTAAATTCGCGCTTTACTTCTTGAACCGTCATTTTCATTTCTTTTTTAAATTCCAAGCGCTGAACAATATAATCAAGAATTCCAAAAACCAAAAGAACAATTCCTGTAAAAAGCAATAACTTCATAACCATCCAGCCAAGCTGCTGCATTGCAACGTAAGGTCCGGAAGTATGCAAAAAATTCAAAATGTCCGGCATTTCAGAGCGGATTAAAGTAAACGCAATAATACCAATAAATATTACTTTAAAAATTGATTTAGCAATATTGAATAATCCCTTTGCTGAAAAAAGTGTAGTTTTAAAATACCTGGCAAAATTTGGAATAAGTTTGTTGAATTTTGGCTGAATCGGTTTTGTTGTAAAAATAAATCCTTTGTTCAATATTAAATTTGCAACAATTCCAGCAACAAGCCCAACAACTGCAATAGGAAGAACCATCATCAGAAAATATCTGAAAAACGCAACAAAAAATTTTGTATCGCTGACGTTTGACTCTGTAACATGATTAAAATAAAAAATAAAAACTTCCTGACATTTTTTTGAAATAAACGGAGCCATAATAATTAAAACTATACTTGCCATAATGTATACAATAGTTCCATTAAGTTCCTGGCTTTTCGGAATATTTCCTTCTTCGCGGGCTTTTTGAAGTTTATACTCTGATGGTTCCTCTGTTTTTGATTCTTTATCTTCTGCTTCGTCAGCAAACCATTGCAAATCAAGTTTACTCATTGGCTTACCTCTTGTTTTAATTCAATAAATAATCGTCCCAAATTTTCAAAACTATAATTAAAACTTTGCTCAAAAAAATTACACAAATAAGGCAGTAATAAAAATATTACCAAAAATGCAGTGAGTATAAGAATTGGGAAACCTTCTGAAAGCAAATTCATTTGAGGTGCGGCTTTTGAAAGAATTCCCATTGTAACATTTATTAAAAACAAGGTTCCCATAATTGGCAATGCAATAATTAAAGCGTTTCTGAAAAGATGCGTTAAAGATGACATCATAAAAAGTGCCATTGAGTCGCTATGTTCAATAATTGAAAAAGCATTTAATGTGCTAAAACTTGTAACTAATCCGTTTAAAAAAATTTTTTGAAACCAGTGATTTTGCAAAAAGATTAGCATTGCAACAAAATTAAAAAATTGTCCCATAAGAGGATTTTCAACCTGACTTAAAGCATCATAAACTTCACTTGCACTGAATCCCATTTGAAAAGCAAAAAACTGACCGGCCGTACTAAAGGCAGCAAAAATAATCTGCACAAAAAATCCTAAAATTGCGCCAATCATTCCTTCACCAATCAAAAGAAAAATATAATCTAAATTAAAATTTCCTGCTGGAGAAATGTATTGTGTATATTTTGAAAAAGGACCTGAACTAAAACTTATTTGAGGAAAAATAAAATATGCCATGTAAAATGCTAAAGCAACCTTAACTCTTCTGTGAATATTTCGCGATGAAAGCAAGGGCATAAAAAGCATTGTAGTCAAACATCTGACTGCAACAAGAAGAAACATTGGGGCGCTCTGAACAAGATTTTCTAACATTATCTATAATTCACTCCAGATTATTTTACTCCAGATTTCATTTTGCCATATTAGGAATTAAATTTAATATGTTAACAAAATATTCAGCCAGAGAATTGTACATTGGTGCGATTAAAAGTGCGATTAGTAAAAGAATAATCATCAGTTTAGGAAGAAAAGTAAGAGTTTGCTCTTGAATAGAAGTTGTCGCCTGAAAAATTGCAATAATTAAACCGACAATCAAGGCTGCACCCAAAATTGGAGCACAGAGTTTAAATACCTGCCAGATTCCCTGCTGAACAATGTATTGAATCAAATTGATTCCCATAAAATCACATCCTCTTGTTTACAACTATTTTAAATTATTTTATAACACTTTGGAAAAGTTGATTAGTTAAGAGTCCCCAGCCATCAACTAAAACAAAAAGCATAAGTTTAAAAGGCATAGAAATTTGAACTGGCGGCAACATCATCATTCCCATACTCATAAGAATACTTGCAACAACCATGTCAATAACAATAAACGGAATGTAAAGTAAAACACCTATTTTAAAAGCAACTGTAAGTTCGTGCAAAATATAAGACGGAACTAAAATATAAGTTGGAACATCCGCCAGAGTGTTTGGCTGATCAAGGTTCGCCATTTTCATAAAAGTACCAATATAACTTACATCATCTGACATTTGACCATACATAAACATTCTGATTGGAGATTCGGCTTTAGTGTACGCTTCTTCAAGACCAATTTCATTGTTTGACAGAGGTTTAAAAGAATCATCATAAATTTGTTTAAAAGTCGGCCACATGCAAAATAAAGTCATAAACAAAGCAATTCCATTTAAAACCGCAGTCGGCGGAACCTGCTGCAAAGAAAGTGCTCTTTTTATAAAATCCAGAACAATGGAAAATCTTAAAAAACACGTAACTAAAATCAGCAAACTTGGAGCAAGCGTCAAAAGCGTTAACATAAGTAAAAGTTGAACACTAAACGCCACTTCCTGACCTGTTCTAGGAGCTGTCGCACTAAAAGTTATGTTTGGAAAATCAATGCCAGTTATTTCTTCAGACATTTGAGTATTTCCCTGCGTAGAACCATCTGGAAAATTTTGATTTTGATTAGTTTGCGCACTTGCACCTAAAACACAAAATGTCAAAATGCCCATTACAAGAAACAATCGGGGTATATAT
>CAZDAY010000041.1:0-10395 GCA_964503435.1 uncultured Treponema sp. | reverse complement strand
TGTAGTAAATACAGAAATGACTTTTACATATTCTGAATAAAATATTTATCCTTTTAATTAGCGCCATTCGGCGCTAATTTTTTTTAGTTATTATTAAGGAAAAATCTTATGTATTATTATCTTGTTCCAGCAGAAAGTAATGGAGCTGGAATTCTTCTTGTCTTACCACTACTTGCTTGTTTCTGTTTAGATTGGAATATAATTGGTCCTATTATTGTATTGGCTCTTTTTAGTTTGTCTCTTATTTTTGATTTTGCCGCAGTTGCACGAATGGAATTTTCTCATATTGCAAAAAGAGCAGCTGTGATTCTTCCTTTATTTATACTTTCAAAAGTTTTTTATGCTCTAGGAATAACAATAGGCGGTGGAATTACTCTTGGTGCATTTATATTTTTTTCTATCATTCTTAGTTGTTTTTCTGTTTCGCCTCTATACGAAGACGAGAGAAAAGAATATTCAGACTCTTTTCTTCCTTTAGAAATGATTCTTGTAGTAGGGGTATTTATTGCAGCATATTTTATATTTACAGAATGTTTCTATTTTGATGAAAATACAGTTTTACTTGTAGAGTTCTTATTCTTTCAAATTGTAGTTATTGTTCTAAATATTGTTTTAGAACATAGTTTTTCTGCTTGCTTAGCTTTGGAAATATCTCTTTTTATCGGAATTATGGTCTGCATACTTTTTTATCCAGCTATTACAGAAGGTGTTTCAGAAATCTTTTCAAAAAGTTTTTTTAGTTATGTAAATGAACGGTTTTGTTTTACTGATATGTTTGACTCATTTTATTATGATAAGGATTCTTTTTATTTTCTTGATACATATATTCAAATACCTTGTAAATATATACGATTAACAAGACTTCTTACTATTGTTTCTTTTACTATGCTCACAGTTGTTCCGATTATTATTATATCAATACAAAACACTGGTTTAATTCTAAGAATACATCCTATATTCGTTATTTCAGTTACTATAAGTGCTATTTTTTTAGTTCTTTTCATTTTGTATGGAGACGAAATTAAACAGTGGATTGTAGAGAATGGGCACGAAATCAAACAATATATTGTCGAACCAAAATTTTTGTTTCAATTTTTTCAAAAAACAAGATAATTTTGCAAAATCTAATATTTGAAGTTTCGTTGTTTTCTTAAGTTGTGCAACTAACTTCTTTTTAATTACATTATAGCAAATAGTAATTTATTTTATTCCACTTCTTCTGGGAAAATATACCATAAATCTGGATTTATAACATTTCTCATTTTTATGATAAAACTTTCTGTAGGAAGGGCTCTAAAACATTGTTTTTGTAAAAGTGGGTTCCATCTTTTAAAAATAACGTTTTTTGCTTGATTAAGGTCCAAAGAAAATGTATTTACTAGTCCTCTTAGAGAATAAGTCTCTTTTAGTTCATTAAGTTTTATATGACCAAGAGATTCTTTATAGCGAAGAACAGAAACATCAAATTTTGGTGTAAACTTTATTTTTTCCGGAAGTGGCTCTGTAACCTTGTAATACCATTTTGAAGGTTGCACTTTTTCGCGACATAGAAATACGTACTTGTTTCTTACAAAGTGGTCAATTTTATCATTGTGGTAGATATAGTAGTAAAAACCATTTCTTGTATTAAGTTCATTTGGAATTCCAATAAGGTCTAAGTATTTCCAAAAAATTTTTTTTTGAAGAGCAGTTTTTAGTTCTCGACAAGCATAAGTGTCGTCTTTTGAAAACTCTTTGAAAACATATTTTTTTTCGTATTCTTTTAGGTCATTACTTATAATAGAATCTTCCACAAAGAAAATATATCAAAACGAGTGTATTTTTGTCAATTACTATTTTTCTATACACTTAATTTTTCAAATTTGTAGATATATTTCGTAAAACTTCTTTTATTGAAAAAATAAATTTTCTTATTTCTTCAATAAATTCTCCTACAATTGGAAAGATTTTTGTAAGTATCAGTATTACAACAAAAATAATTATAGCGATTGATATAATACGAAATGCTCTTCTTAAAACCGAACCCATAATTAATTTCCTCCATCTTTTATAAAATTATCAAGTCTTTTTTTAAATTCATACGGACTTTCTATAAATTTTAATGAAAGCACTGATATTATTGTTTTATCGACTGCCGACTTTATAATACAGTTTTTTACTTGTGCCATAAGTGGTATTTGTTCAATGGGGTTTAGAAATGAAAGCACTAAACAGATTTTTTTATCTTTAGTGAAATTTGCTTCTAATGTCGTAATTTTCGCTCCCGAATATGAAATATTATTTACAACGCAAGGGAGTTGTCTTTTATCACAGATTACAGTTTGTTGTGCAGATTTAAAATCTATTTTTTTTATAAGATTTTCATCAAGACCAATGTCGTATCTTTTTTCTTTTCTTTTATTCCAATTTTCAAAGTTATTTTCCATTTCAGAAAACGATTTAAAAAAGCATTTCTTGAATTGGTCATTGTTCTTTTCATCTGAATCTATCTCTGCTGTATAAATAAATGAATAAAAATCATCTTGTTTTTTTTCTTCTACTTTTGCTTTTAAATAAATGAAAGACCCATTATATTTAATTTTTAATTTTGAATTTTCTAAGATGTTTTCTGAATCACAAGCAATAATCCATTTTAACCCAATTATTTCAAGAGGTGCACAAAAGTAAATTTGTTCGTCTGAAATAATGTACACAGTTTCAATTTTTAAAGCATTAAGAATGTCTTTGAAAATTTTCATAAAGTCGTTTCCTCATTTTTATATATTTTTCAGTGATTGCGAATATTTGCCTTTTTTTTGAACCATTTTTTTTGTTTGAAAGAGAATCTATATAAGAGCCTAAATAAAGCCAATAAACTGTTCCTAATTCATAAATATCATCTTTGTATTTTATTTCAAGTTGATAAATTAAAAATTTTAAAAGGTCAACTTTTTTTCCTTTTGCTTTGTAAAGAACTCTTACTTTCTGTTTTATGTATGGAAGATTTCCTTCTTCAAGAGGAATTAAAAAACTGTTTTCAGAAAGTTCTTGAAATATTATTGCTCTTCTTGAATTAGAAGCAGAATAAAATGCAATTCCGCTTCCTTTAATAACTAACAAAGTTCCCCAAGTTGGTTCTGTATGCTTATATGTTATTTTCCCATTTACATAAAGTGAATATTCTTTTTTTTCTTTTCCTGTTGGAATTTTTATTGTAAGAGGCATAACTAAATTATATCGTAGTGTATATAAAAATACTACTTGCATTTGATACACTTTAGTATTAAAGTATTATTAAATAGAGTTTTCTATTTTTTTAGAAAACATAGTTTATTCTTCATAATTTCAGGACTATTGAAAGAGATAGTCATCTTATTTCTCAAATGTTTTGAGAATTTTGTATGATTTATGCTCCTCTTAAATGAGGAGTTTCATTTTTCTACTCCTGAAAAAATGAAAAAAGGAGTTACAATCATGGAACAAAAAGAACCAACATTAGCAAAAGTTTTTGAAGAATCGCTAAAAGAATCTTCTCCAATGCCACTTTATTCAAAACAAAAAAAAGAAAAAACATCTTACGATTATTTCCAATCACTTGGTGAAACTATCACCAACTCATTAAAAAATGGCACAAGTCCTCTTCTTCCTAATAAAGACGGATTTGTTGATTTACAGCCTGCTTATAACATCAATACAAACACAAAATCTGAAGGTCTTACTCAAATTATGCTTCTTGAAAAGCAAAAGGAACTTAACGCTCCTACAGCGGGATTTGTAACTTTTGAAACTGTACAAAAAGCTCAGGAAGCTGGAATTGATTGCAAAATTGCAAAAGGTTCTAAGGGTGTAATTATTCCTGTCGTAGATGAAAAAAATTGGGGAGAAATTAAATTTAAAAATACTTGGTTTAATATTTCTCAAATCGAAAATGCAGAAAATCTTGTAAATTTCTGCAAAGAAAAAATGACGGAAAAATATAACAACGATGTCACATACATCAAAGAACATTATCCAAATTCTAGCTATAAGGAAAAGAAAAATCCAGCAGAATTTAATATGGCAAAACCTAATGAAAAAATTATGCCTTTAAATGAAAAGACAGCAGAACCATATCAATATTTAGCACAAGTTTTAAATGCAGTTCAATCAGGAAGAAAACTTTATGTAACACCAGAACAAGCTTCTGCTTTCAAAGAAAAAACAATTCAACTTTTAACTGCCGAATACGAGCCAGGAAAACTTGATGTTTGTGCAATCAAAAAACTTACAAATAGTGCAGAACATCTTTATTTGAATAATAAAAAGCATCTTCAAGAATACATGAAGAATAAGGATGTTGACCAAAAAGTTGAACGAAAACCTAAATCTGTTTCAAGAAAATTTGAATACAGCAGAGAAAGATAAATTTTTTTATACATTAGTGTATGTAAAGATAGTAATATTTATATATACACTAATGTTATGGAGAAAATATGGAAAAAAATTCTGGAATCAAAACTTATGCTCTTCATGTTATGACAGAAGATATTTACAAAAACATTAACAACTTAATGTCTTGTAATTTAGAAAATGGAACTGTTCCGTATTTGAATGAAAATCCTCTTCCTCAAGATATGAATATTGTAAATGGTCGTCATCTTGGCGATATAAACAAGGTTCAACTTGAATTAAAAGCAGCAAAAATTGGAGCAAAATCACTGAAATGGATTTACGGAGCAGATGCAGCTCTAATTGGACTTGAACTCAAAACAAAAGAAAATGCTCCAACTGAATTTCAAAAATCAAAAAATACTTCAAAAGATTTTGACACAGAACCTATAATTGGTTTTGCAAATGTAAGAAGAGATATTTCAAAAAGTGCCCAATCTGTAACAAATGTTTCTAATATTGCTGCTGAAGGAATGAAAATTGATGCTCAGTGTATATATCTTCTTGAACAATTTTCTGAAAAATCAGTTCAACGTGCACTAAAACTTACTAGAATTGAAGAGAACCTTGAACTTCGTGGAAATCCTGTTGCAAGAAAGCAAAAAAGAATTATTGCTCAAAATATGATTAAAAATATTTCGGAATATGATTCTGGAATTAGAGAAACCGAAACTCGTGAAAACAAACGAAAAAATATTGCTTTTAACTGCAAAGACAAAAATGTCCTTTCTAAAATTTCAGAAACTTTTAATTTTCTTTCAAAGAATTATGACCAAAATCAAAAATATATTTTTCAAGCAATTAATGGTTACTACATAAAACAAGAAACAGGACTTAACCTAAGAAAATCACTTTCTGATGAACAACAAAAAAATCTTGTAGCAGCTTTGAAGAATGCAATAGGGACAGATTCTCCAAAATTGGCACATACACTTTCGGATTGTTTTTTTTACTCAGAAAGAATGACTCATTATCACTTCAGTCACGACAGAATTTATACACAAAACGATTACGCTAAAAAACTTAGTGTTATGTCTCCTAAAGCTGCTGAATTTCAACCTAAAGAAATTGATTCGATTGCTGATGAAAGAACAATTAAACAACTTCGCGATAGAGAACGTGAATTTAAACCTCGTCAGCCTAATCATCGTCTAGGAGGATTCTAATATGAATGCTTTTATTGCTCTTGAAAAATACATTGTAAAAGAAGAAAAGGATTTTGGAGTTGGAGTGCCCGTTTCTTTTAATGAAGAGATTGCAAAATACGAATCTACACGAAAAAAAGGTGTTCAGTCATACAACAACTGGATGTTGATTGAAATTCCTGGCACCAGTTTTTTTCTTGATGTACAAAAACCGTTAAACGAGCAAAGTGATGACGTTTTAAACGCTCTTATGTCTCGCGATGCAATAATGTCTATTTTTATTCACGAAGCAAGAATTTTGTATAAAAAAATGGACAGTCTTATATCGGGTAAGAACCCAAAAGAAGAAAGTGAACATCTTTTTAAAGAATTTGTTGATGAAAAATATAATTTTCTTTTGAAGTTTCAGTCAGGTTTTGATTTTTTTAATTTTATAAATAGTAAATGTATATCTCACGACAAATCTAAATCGTCCGCACTTCTTTACAACATCGGAATAAAAGGTTGCCACTATAACGACGATAGCGGTGAACGGCTTTTGATGTTCAATGCAAAAAAAGACATAAATCCAATCGAATACAGAAACTCTATTCTTTCTGATTCAAAACTCAATCTTTAAGGATGGAAAGCAAAGAAAATGAAGAATAAACAAGACTCTGTAAAACTATCAGAAAAAATTCCTCATAAAACAGCAATAGGCTACAAGGTTTTCTATCTGAAAGACGGAAAACTTTATCCTCCAATGGTGAAAAATCCAGGCGGCAGGGACACTCCGATGAACGTCTGGATTGACGCAAGTGCAGGAGACATCGCCGCATATTCAAAAACAGGCCGTCCGCAGATTGAAAAGGGAGGAGAAGGAACGCACTGCTCAGCAGGCCTTCTTGCCTACAGACCTGGCTGGCATTTAGGAATGATTCCAATCGCAAAACAGTTTGAGAAAGTAAATCCATTGAACGGCAAGAGAGAGCTTTTCCCTCGCGAATTTGTCTGGGCAGAATGCGAGTACGCCTGCGACATTGACTATCAGGAAAATGCGATGAAAGAAGGAATGACCGAAAACGGAAAGTTCCGTCACAGCTACGCAGGGCTGAAAGAGATTCCAAAGGACGGATTCTACCGGTACAGGACAAATCCAGACCCAGACACAGAGGAATGGATTATCACAGGTCAAATCAAAGTGAACAGAATCCTATCAAACAAGGAAGTTGACGAAATTTGCCGAAGAAATCACCGCGTTCCGCAGAAAAGGGAACTTTCCGCAAATGAGCTGGAAGAAATATTTGCAAAGGAATATTTCATGCCGGCAAGCCACATGCGCGACAGCGGAAACAGCCTTGACAAACGCGATGCTGTATTAGAGCAGCTTGTGGAGCAAAAACAAATGTCTTTGCCCGATGCAAAATTCCTAAAGAAATGCTGGAAAGAAAACGGTGATGATTTTACATCGCGAAATTTTTCTGTCCGCATGTATCTGTTTCGACTTGTTCATGCGGATTTGTTCGACAACAACGGATTCACAAAAATTCCAGAGCGAAAACATAAAAACGAAATGGAGATTGGAAGATGAGCGAAAATATTGAATTAGAAAATCTTAAAAATTCATTAAAATCAGCGCTGCATGAAGTCGCTGTTCCGTTAAAAGAAATTGATTTCACAAAAGAAAATTATAATAAATTATTTCCTCGCAGTAGAATTAAAACTCCGATTGAAAGTGTCAAACTAGGTGCGAATCAGTTTGAAAAATTAGAGAAGAAAGAACGCCAAAAAATTCTTCAAGCTGTTCATGATACGTTGGCAACTCCTGATTTGATTATCAGCGAAGAAAAAGAGAATGTATTCGGAGAGAAAGAAAACAGCCATCTTTACGCAAAATCATACATCATTGATGACAAGATTCATGGCATTCAGCCTGTGGTTGTTTCCATCGACGGAGAGAACGTGTCGATTTCAACGCACGAGCGTGGCATCAACAACATCGTAAATAAAATAAAAAAGCCCGACCAGCTTTTATATGCAGCTGCAGAGGTCAGGCTTTTGGTTGAGCAGCATACGGAACTTCCGCAGTCGGTGGTCAACCCGAACAGAGACAGCGAATACGTCGCGTCTCCAACTCGAAATATATCACAAAATCAAACTTTGTCAACTTCAGACGCAAAAGACAAAGACGGCTCAAAAAGAAAAATATATCTTTCTGGAAAAATAACAGGCGACGAAGGCTTTGCCGAGAAATTCAAGGCCAAAGAAGAGGAGCTTACAGCTCGCGGCGACTATGTTTTCAACCCTGCATTGCATCCGGACATGTTCACGCATGGACAGTTCATGCAGATTGACCTTTTAGCCCTTTCTTTCTGCGACTCAATCTATCTTATGGACAACTGGCGCGATTCAAAGGGCGCGAGAATGGAGTTTGAGCAGTCGAAAGTCCTTGGGCTTGACGTGGAATTTGAAAAAGAGCCTTACATTCTTCGTGCGGCGGACGGCTACTACTCGTCGAAAAGCGATGAGTTTGACATATTCAATTCCGAGGACATTTCCGCGGACGACATGTTTGGCACAAAGGAAGATGCGGAGCAGGCGAAGAAACGGCTTCTTCACAAGGAAGCCGGAAATGTTACGGTTCTACCGGCTTCTGAGGTTTTCGGAAAAAAGAAACAGAAGGAAATTTCACTTAAACAACAGGAAGCTCTTCTTGTCAAAATTCTTTCAAAAGAAACCATCAAGAGCATTGTCGAGCAATCAAATAACGACAACTCCTATATGAAAGCTCCGAATGGAGATGCAACAACACTATCAGAACCGGAATGGATTTTTCTTCACTCAGACAAAGGAAACGAACAGCTTAAAAACTGGGAGTATCTTGCCGCATTCAAATATGCGACAGAAGGCGAAGCTGTGAAAAAGCTTACTGGAAATGAATTCCAAAAACTAAACGGGGAATCCATTGTCGACAGAGTTCTGACTTATTATACGGATATTTTCAGCAACGTCACTGAGAGAATAGAAATAGGCAATGTTGTTCTTGACAAAAAAGGAATTCGAGATTCATTGTCTCATGGACTTGGAAAAGAAAAAGCCGCAGCATTTGCGGCAGTCCCTGAAGTTATAAAAAAAGGAATTATATTCGACCGTCAGAAAAACCGAAATCACGACACCTATGTTCTCATAGCTCCTGTTGAAATTGCCGGCAAAAAATATGCAGAGGAAGTTGTCCTCCGGCGTGACTCAAAATCAAGCAAGTTTTACCTGCACGAAGTCGAGATAAAAGAAAAGCTTCAGGAACTGTTCAAGACACCCACTAAAGGATGCAGCCCCCAAAGCTATCTTATTATTTCACAGCATATAGATAAAATCAAGAATTGCCCTATAAATATTTCAAATTCTTTTGAACCGGCGCAAAAAGATGTTCTTCAAGCTATGGAGTATAGCATTGAAAAGGAAATGCTACTTTCAGATGATGCCAGCATTGCTCAAAAAGAAAACGGCAATGCGTCGCATAAAATTGTTTTAAACAAAAGCCATTACGACAAGAAAGAGCGCTACGCACCTGAAGCGTTTATCCGCGAGGTTCAGGAAGCCATAGCTCCGAATCCGTACATGTCAGACGCAGAAATCATTCAGACAGCTAAGGACATTCTTTTTGAGCACGACATCGCACTTGGGCTGGAAGATAATCGCAGGTTAAACGGCATGGAATCGACTGACTACACTGCAAAAGAAAGGGATGAAATCAACGAGGCGTTGATTGCGCTGGGCGGAACCCAAAATATCGTTGATATTCTTAAAAACACCGACCCGGCAGATGTAAAGCCTTTGATGGACACCAGGAAGCAGTTTGAGGAGCAGCTTGATAAGGAAGGTATCAAGCACAGCACAAACAAGGACGGAAGTTACAATCTTGATTGCGGCAGCGTCATTTTCGACACAACAAACATCATTTTTTACAATCCTAAATATCCATCAAAACAGTCACTTGAACCACAGTCTTATATCGACATGAAAGACCCTGAAAGAACGTCGGAGCTTGTGCAACGGACTGTACAGAATATCGCAAAATTCAGGAATCAGCAAGTTGAAAAGAAAACTGCAAAAAAACAACAGCGCGGAGAGGTTGAAAGGGAAAGGACTTAATTACAATCTATCGGTCAATAAAAATTCATATAAATCTTTTAATAATAAGGAGAAAACAATGGAAAATACAAAGAAAGAAATAACAGCAAAGGAACTTCAGAACTACATTGAAAACTTAAAAATCAAGTATCCATCAAAATGGGCTGAAGCTGTAAAGGATGACGCAGTTTACTTGGTTGGCAACTACATTGAATGGAACGGAGAAGATGCTCCCTTCAAAGCAGAAAATGTAAAGGACCTTTTGAACGGTGCAAAGGACTGGAAGCAATATTCTGAGGGAGGGGGAGGGTTTGTTTATGATGGTGATATTGCACAGCATTACTGCACACAAAGTGAGTTGAAAAAACTCAAATACAAAGAAGGCGGTATTAGAGCCCCTAATTCAAAAGAATCATGGCTCGATGTGCAGTCCCGCGCGTTATTTCAGGCATCTGAGCTTATCAAGAAATCTGTTCACGATATGGAAATGAAGCGCGGAAAAGGCATTGAGCAAAAATCACCATCAAAAGTAAAGTCAAAATCAAAGGAAGATGATTACGGACTTGGAAGATAAGTTATGGAAAATGATTTTGAAGAGACAGACATTGTAAAGATTCTTCAAGTATTCGGAAGTTTCAGGAATTCGCTTCCGAAGGAACACTGCGATTTTGTCCGTATTCAGCTCCAAAAAGACTACGACACCGTGACAAAAACGTTCGTGCTCGGCGGAAAA
>CAZDAY010000040.1:2276-10396 GCA_964503435.1 uncultured Treponema sp. | reverse complement strand
ATATAATAATTTTTTTGTTTTTTGGAGCACATCAACTGTGCTAACCGCCCTTCTAGCCTCACTTGAAACTTCGTTGTGAATACGCGTAGGCTCATTCTCTGCCACTTGTACCAAGCAACAGAGAACTATGGGCTTACACGGCGGCTTATGTTTTATGTTCGCAAGGTGGCGTAAAGCACAAAAAAACTGTCATTGTCGAACGAGTTTGTTATGCAAACATCGCAGGGCTTGGTTGTTGCACTTCGACGTTGTTCAAACAAGCACTGGAATGCCACTTGAGTTTTCCACCAGCAATATCAAAACTTAACTTACAAATTCACTGTAATCTGTTTAATTTCTCCATTGCGTTTAAACAAAATTTGTGTTTCTTCTGAATTTAACGAATTTTCATTTCTAGAAATTTTCTTTCCATCAGCAAATTCAATTTCAATTTTTTTTGCTCCGGATTTTACGTATTTTATTTTTGTGTTGCACCAGGTAAAACTTAAAGTTTTATCATCAAAAAATTCATCTTCATGCAAAATCTGCGGATTAAAAGATGCCTTTCCGTTTTCTAAGCAAAGTCCAAGTTCTCCCCAGCGAGTAAGAATTTCTTCTTTTACCTGACCCGTCATGCCCGGCTGTTTTGCTCCCTTTCCAAAAGGAGTGTGGCTGTAAGGATCACAAGGGAATGCTCCGTAAATTTCTGGTGTTTTGTTAAAACTTAAACCCTTTCGAACATCGTAATAAGCATCTTCAAGTTCTTTTGCATAAGGAGAGTTTATTTTGTAAGCATTTAAACAATTTTCTTGAATCGCAAGCAAAAGTTTTGAACACATGTGCCAGTAAATGCTGCCTAAACCTTCGTAAGCATAAAAAGTTCCTGAACGTCCAGTGAAATTTTGATGATGGAAAGTATTTTCATAAAGTTTCAAAAGCTCTGCGTTTTCATTTTGATTTGGTTTTAAATCTTCTGGCAAAGAATTTACAAAATCCTGCATAATTCTTTCGTTGTGGAATTCAGCGTTAAAATGATAAATTCCATTTACGTCTTTTTCCAAAACCAAATTTTCGCTACGGTTTACAAAATCTTTTAAGTTCAGCAAATCACTTTCAAAAATATTGTTTTTCTGCAAAAAGTCTGGAAGTTCTTTGTTTGGATAAAGCAAATAAGAATACTGTCTTTTTTCAAAAAGTGCACTTGATTTTAAAGATTTAAAAAGTTCCATAACTTCCTGTGGATTTAAAATTTCTGCACTTAAAACTGCAACCTGGCCTTCCAACATTTCCTGCAAGTAAGAAATTTTTATTTCCTTGTCAGTTAAAATCATTGTGTTATAGCTGTGGAAAAGTCCGTCGCTTCTTTTGTTAAATTCAATGTTTAATTTTAAAGCATTTTGAATAATTTCAAGAGAATTGCAAAGTTCTTCACGCGAAATTTTTCTTGTAAAATCACTGCCCGAAGAAAAATTCTTCTCTTCATAGTAAGCATTTCTTTCGGCTTCAAAAATAAATCCTGCTTTATCAGTGAAATTTTTTCGTTCAACATTATCGTTTAAAGCTCTAGTCCAGTCCGTGTCTTTGTAAAGTTTTATAAGTGAAGTAAAACATTCGTAATTTGCACTTGGTAAAGAAAATTCTTTTGCTGAACTTTGTGAATAAATTTTCAGTAAAAAGCAAATCATTCTGTAAAGGTAGCAAAGCGTTACAACCGAAAGTCCCCATCCAGCCAAAGCGTTGTTTGCGTCGTTCCATTCAGGACGCTGCGTGTTCATCCAAATACCGCCACCCGGTACAAGATTTGCAATTTTTGCAATTATGATTTGTAGAAGTTTTGCTGTTAAACTCTGCAAATAAACTTCACCGTTAGAATCTTGAACTAACTTTTTGTCGCTTCCGTAAAGTTCAGTTTGACTTTTTAAATAATCAGAAAGTTCTTTATCAAAAAGAATTGAATTGCGTGGATTTTCACAAATTTCCTGATAAGATTTTAATCTGTAAGGAATATTTGCACTTGAATAAATTTCTTCATCTAAAGAATTTAAAAGTAAATTTTTATTTGTTTTTTCAAAGAATTCGAGAAGTTTTGTTAAGTAAATTACCTGATGATCGCCCCAATATCCAAATTGTGCCCATGGATTTTTTGGATCAGGACATTCCCAGTCAACTCCTTTGCGGTTAATTCTGTAAGGATTAAATCCTTCGATTGTCATTGCATTTAAAAATTTTGCACACATATTTTTTATGTACAAAGGATAAGAAAAACTTAATGCTTCCCAGTTTTGGAAAATATCGCGCCAGTTTCCTTCATAATTTAAAATTGGATTTCCATCTTTATCGTTCAAAATGATATTAAAAATATTCCATGGACGACTTGGATCTCCGTGTCTTCGGCTAAAAATAATTGGCATGTATTCAAGGTAAAGGCGAGTAAGTTGCTTGTCGTTTGCATTTAAAATTTTTTCTTCAATTTTTTCTTTAGGAATTGAATTTGTAGAGCACAAATCACCTAAAACATTTTTTGCTTCTTCAACTTTTGATTTGTTTCGCTCGCCAATAAATTTTATAAAATCACCGCCGTTAATTTTTCCGTTGTCTGCAAAAAAACCACCGCGCATTATGTTAAACATTACGTTTGCTCTGTGATGAGCACTTGTCATAATCTGGGCACTTTCCTGAATTCCGTCCGCTTCGCCAAGATATGTGCTCATAAGTTCATCAGTTTTTTTGATATCTTCCAAAATTTTATTTCTTGCAGATTCACGATTTAAAAGTTCATTTTGTAAATTTGCAATTTGTGCGCTTGTAAGGAATGTGTCAAAAACCTGTTCCCAGGAATCAGAAGAGTTTTCTTTTAACTCAAGATTTTTTGCAATGTAGCAAGATGCTCTTTCGCCTTTTAGTGTTTTGATTTTTGTGAGTTTTGAAATGTCAGCATTGTTTTCAAAAAATTCTTTTACATTACTTTCGCTTAAATAAACATTGTCCTGTGTTGTGAAAAAACTTGTGTTTGCTTTTAAACATTCGCTTGGTTCAGCTTTGTCGGTTAAAACAGAAGAAAGTGTAAAAAGTGAAATTTTGCTTTTTTCGTCAAAATCAGTTTTTTTGTATGCATCAAGTAAAACAGAAGAATTGTTTTGTAAATCTGAGTCGATGCACGCTGGAAGAATATTTTTGCATCCGTCAAGAATTACAAGTTCTTTTTTTGATGAACTTAAATTTTCAATTTTGCTGATTTTAACCAAACCGAATTTTGCGCTGCTTGTCCAGGTGTAGCGGAATGAAAGTTCCAATTTATGATTTATTTCTTCAAAGCAAACTTTTGTGCCATTTAAATTTTTGTAAATGTTTCTTGAAATATTTTTGTCGTTTGGATTTTTAAAATTTGAGTTTGTGTTTAAAGAACTAAAAGGTTCCCAAAATTCAATTTGTCCGTTTGATTTTACGGCAATGGCTGTGTAAGTTCCGGTAATATTTTTTGCATCGCTGATTTTATCTGCAGTATAATATGGAAAAATTGCATGGTTTGAATCAATTCTTCCGGCACTAAGTCCGCCCTGCGACCAGCAGAAATTCCATACATCAGAAGAACTTGTAATGGTCATAAAAAAATCTTCCATGCAGTCATAATTTTGAATTTTATAAAAATCTTCGCCATCGAGTTTTGTAAAAGAACCGATTACTTTTTTTTCCATTTTTTGCTCCTAAGAATAAAGTTATTTTATTTGCACCACTAGTTTTCTTTTATCAAGCCACAACAATAGTGCCAATTCTGAAGATAAAACAAGTTCTTAGTGCTGTCAATTTTGAAAAATGTAAAAACCGAATAAATGACACCTTTCAGAAAATAAGGTATCTACAATTTAGAAAAGTGCTGAACTATACTCTAAAATCAGAGAATGAAAGGCAGTTTGCTGTGCTAAGCGGCTCTCTTTCAGGCAGTTTTTTTTGTTGACTAAAAACTTTTCTTTGCTAAGTTTTGATATATTTTTTTTAATCGAATCTTGCAGAAAAACTCACATTGTCTTGCACTTAGAATTATTTTATGGCTTAACAAAAAGACTTTTTTCGGGTGCAAAATCAAATAATTGGAGCGTGAAAAATGAAAACTAAAAATTCAGAACTAATTTTAGAAACAGCGCTAAGAAAAAAAACTTTCTGGCAGCGTTTAAAAGATGAACGTTATCTTCAAGTAATGGCATGGCTTGGAATTATTTGGATGTTGATTTTTAATTATGCTCCAATGTACGGTTTACTTATTGCGTTCAAAAAAAATTACAGAATTACAACTCCTTTGTTCAGCGGAGAATTTTTAAAATCTCCTTGGGCGGCTAATGGTGGTTTTGAACATTTTTTAAATTTCTTCAAGGATGAAGAATTTTTAAACATAATGATTAACACTTTGGGAATCAGTTTAATTAAACTTTGTATAAATTTCCCATTGCCAATTCTTTTTGCATTGCTTTTGAATGAAGTTAAAAATCAGAAATTTAAAAAATCAATTCAAACAATTTCTTATTTACCACACTTTTTGTCTTGGGTTGTTTTAGGTGGAATTTTAACAACATGGCTTGATGAACAGGGACTTTTTAACCAGCTTCTTGTGGGAAGCGGATTAATGAAAAAACCGATTTCCTTTCTTGCGTATCCAAAATATTTCTGGGCGATTGTAATTTTAAGTGATTTATGGAAAGAAACCGGTTGGTCAGCAATTATTTATTTGGCTGCAATTTCTGGAATTGACCAGGAAATGTACGAGGCTGCTGAAGTTGATGGTGCAAGCCGATTCAGACAAATCTTTTCTATTACACTTCCATCAATAGCGCCAACAATTATTATTATGTTTATTCTTGCGGTTGGCGGACTTTTAAATTCTAATTTCGATCAGATTTTTGTTTTGTGGAATCCATTAAATTCAGAACGTTCAAATGTAATTGATATTTATACTTATACAACTGCAATGCGAAGTATGCGATATTCTTATGCTTCGGCAATCGGTTTGTTCAAAAGTGTAGTTGCATTTATTTTACTTTGGGGTGCAAATCAGTTTACAAAAAAAGTAAACAACACATCTCTGTTTTAATTTGAAAATTTTATTTTGATTTTTTTGATTGTGATTGTGGAGGAAAAAAATGGTTGGCAGACTAAAGCGAAAAACTGCAGGTGATTATTTTATTACAATTCTTATGCTTTTGATTTGTTTTGTTGCACTTTATCCAATTTGGTATACAGTTGTAATTTCTTTTAACAGTTCAGAAGATACTTTGCGTGGCGGAGTTTATTTTTGGCCAAGAGAATTTTCTCTTCAAAGTTATAAAACTGTTTTTCAGGACAAATCAATTATTACTGCCTTTGGGGTTACAGTTCTTAGAACTTTGATTGGAACTGTTGTAAGTGTATTTTTTACAGCGATGGTTGCTTATGCACTTTCTAAAAAACAGATAATGGGTAATAGGGTTTATATTATCATTGGAACTATTACGATGTTTTTTGGCGGTGGACTTATTCCGACATTTGTTGTGTTTAAAAATCTTGGTTTGTATAACAATTTTTTAGTTTACATAATTCCGAGTATGTTTAATTTCTACAATATGATTATTATGATGTCTTCGTTTAGAGAACTGCCAGTTGCGCTGGAAGAATCTGCAAAATTAGACGGAGCAAATGATTTATTGATTTTTATAAGAATTGTAATTCCGCTTTCAATGCCTGTTATTGCAACTATTGCTTTGTTTAACGGAGTTTGGCAATGGAACGATTATTTTACTGGCGTTATGTACATAAATAATGCGGATCTTCAGCCAATTCAAACTTTCTTGTACAGAATTATTGCGAGTGCAAGTGCTTCTAAAACGGTTGTTTCTTTGCCGGCTGGAATAAATGCTCAGCAGGTAAGTTCTCAGTCAGTTAGACTTGCAACTATGGTTGTAACAACTCTTCCAATAGTTTGTGTTTATCCGTTCTTGCAGAAATACTTTGTAAAAGGAATGTTGATTGGTAGTGTAAAAGGCTGATTTTATATTGTGGCGGTTTGAACAGAAGATTTTTACTTTCTTGTGCTAAAACCTAGCCTCGATTGTAGTAGGCCGCGCAAGCGGCTTGCGTAGTGAAACGGAGCAATGGAGGCGAAAGCCGCAACTACGGAAAGCGAGCAATCCATTTGATGTGCTCCAAAAAAAATCAGAAAACTTTGGATTTTAAATTAAAATTTAAAACTTTGAGTTTAAATTAAATTTGTGAAGGAGAAAAAAAATGAAAAAAAACGCAAAAAAAATTTGTGGTTTGGGTTTGTGTTTTTTGCTGGGCTTAACGATTTTGTCTTGTGATTCAAAAAAAACAACCGAAACTTCTGTTTTTCAAAAGGGTACTGAAGATACCCCGGGCTGGAAACTTAATGCCGACAAGCCTATAGAATTTGACTGGTATATAAATTTTAGCTGGTTTGCACGACATTGGGGCGATTCTAAAGTTTCAAAATATATTACGCAAAAAACTGGCGTAGATATAAATTTTATTGTTCCTGCCGGAAATGAAGCGGAAAAATTGAATACAATGATTGCAGGCGATGCACTTCCGGATATTTTGACGATTGGCTGGTATGAAGGTCAGGTTCCAATGCTTATTGATTCTGATTTGGTTTGGGCACTTGATGAACTTGCTGACCAGTACGATCCTTACTTTTTCCAGATTGTGAATCAAGATAAGATGAGTTGGTATCGCCAGCAGGACGGTCACGTTTACGGTTATCCAAATGCTTCTTATACCCCAACTGATTATGACAAATACAAGGGACGCCTTACTTCTAACGAAACTTTTTTAGTTCGCAAAGATTTATATGAACTTTTGGGTTCTCCAGATATGTCTACTCCGGAAGGATTTTTGAATGCACTTCGTTTGGCAAAGGCAAAATTTCCTAAAGTTGATGGTCAGCCTTTAATTCCATTTGGTACTTCTGAATTTTCTGATGTTGGTTGCAGTCAGTTGCAGGCAACTTTGTCTCACTTTTTAGCGATTAGTCCTGAACAAAATGGTGAATATCGCGATGTTAATTTGGGACTTACTGATAATCCTGAATATGTGCGCTGGCTTAAAATGTTCAGACAGGCAAATGAAGAAGGTTTGATTTTAACTGATATTTTTGTAGACAAGCGTTCTCAAATTGAAGAAAAAGCGGCTCAAGGCAGATATTTCTGTATGCTTTATCAGAATTATGATATGCAGGCAGCGCAAAATGCCCGTTATTCAAAAAATCCTGATTCTGTTTACATTGCTGTTCCTGGTCCAAAAAATTCTCGTGGCGATGATCCTGTGCTTTCTGGCGGAACTATTGCTGGCTGGACAATTACTCTTATTTCTAAAAAATGTAAAGATCCTGGTCGTGCAATTCAATTCCTTACATATTTAATCAGTGAAGAAGGACAGATGGATACTAACTTTGGAATTGAAGGTGAAACTTATTCTTATGTTAACGGAACACCAACTTTATTCCAGGAAATTAAAGATATGGATTCTGAGGATAAAAACAAGCAGGAAACTGAAATTGGTGTACTTTTCACTTACTGGATGCTGATGGATACAGCATGGCAGGCTCAGTGGGGACTTGAATATTCTCCTGCTATTGCTCAGCCTCAACTTTGGACTCGTCCTTATGTTCATTCTTATGCGGTTTACGACGGTCTTACAATTCCAGTTGGTAGCGATGAAGATTTGATTTATCAGGAAATTCAAAGGCGTTGGGGAAAAACTCTTTCTGCGCTGATTCGTGCTCCTAGCGAAAATGAATTTAATACAATTTTGAATGATTTTAATTCTTACAAAGCACAAAAAGGTTATGACAAGGTTGTAAAACTTCAAACACAGTTGATGATTGCAAATAAGTCAAAGTTGGAAAGAGTAAAATAAATGTCATTATTGACCGAGTTTGTTATGCAAACGTCGTAGGGCATGGTTGTTGCACTTCGACGTTGCTCGGTAGTCGCCTGTCGGAACATGGTCCGATAATCTTAAACAGAAGATTCCTGTGTGGGTTTCGAGAGCCTCAACCTAAAGATTTCGAGAGCCTTAACCAACGCACGGGGGAATGATATTAAAATTTTATGCAGACTTTAAATTTTTCAAGTTTAGAGTCTGCATTTTTTTTT
>CAZDAY010000040.1:0-2176 GCA_964503435.1 uncultured Treponema sp. | reverse complement strand
TTAAAATTTTATGCAGACTTTAAATTTTTCAAGTTTAGAGTCTGCATTTTTTTTTGTTACGAACGTTTGATGCAAAAACCGCCAGTTCTCTGAAAACCGCCAGTCTGTTGCAAAACTGCAAGTTTATTGGTAAAACTGCCAGCCTGTTGCAAAAACCGCCACTTCTCTGAAAACCGCCAGTCTGTTGCAAAACTGCAAGTTTATTGGTAAAACTGCCAGTTCTCTGAAAACCGCCAGTCTGTTGCAAAACCGCCAGTTTACTGACAAACAAAAAGTGTTCTCACCAGAAAAATAAATACCGAAAAACGCAACCTTTTCTGAAAATTCGCCGACTTTTAGTAAAGAAATTTTGGATTGATAATTGAAGCAGAAAATTTTAAAAGGAGATTTTTATGAAAAAAGGAATTTTTCTTTTTTTGAGTTTTAGCATTTTTATGTTTTCTTCGTGTTTGACTGTGAATGCAAAAAAAATTGTTGAAGCGCCTTATGTTCCTGAACAAGCACCTGGCGTTGAAATTGGTGAAATTGAAAAACTTGTGAACGTTTATTTTTCTACGGAAAAAATCCCTGAAATTGACGGAAAGTTTTCTGAATGGAATGGGCTTAGCGGCGTTCATACCCGAAGACAAATTTACGGCGGTTTGTTTAATCCTGAAAATGCTGACGGTTTGTTTGTTTGCAGAACTGATGGTGAAAACTTTTATATCTATGCGGAAATTACTGATGATGATGCGGGCGTTAACTTAAATCCTGCTCCTCAGGCATGGCGTGCTGATTCTATAGAATTTTTCTTTGGAACTGATACAGGTAAACATTCGTTTTACAAAGAAGGTGATGTTCGCGTAAGAATTATTCCTAGAAGCAAGGAAAATATTTTTGATGTTGGAATTGGATTGAACGATGAAGAAGTTGAAAATCCTGATATTAAGGTTGCTGTTGTTTATACAAATACCGGATATAAGGTTGAAGGAAAATTTCCACTTTCTGTTCTTGGTTCAAAAAATTTAAAACTTAAGCAAAAGGTTCGTGCTGATTTCCAAATTAACGACGCTGATAACGGCAAGGAACGTACTGGACTTTTGCACTGGAACAGCCCGGCTGACAACACTTACGCTGACCCATCTTCTTGGGGAAATGGAAAGGTTGTTGCTTTGCCTTAAGTGAGCCTAGCCCCGATTGTAGCGATTGCCGTAAGGCAAGTGCGAAGCACCAAAGCGAAAGCGTAGTCGCGAAAAGCGGGTTTTGTTTGGTACTGACATTTTACATAAGAGATTTTGGGGTGAACAAAAAATTCGCTCCAAATCAAAAAACAAAAAATTAAAAGGAGATTTTAGAAATGGGGAAAAAAATTGGTAAGAAACTTGCAGTTCTTGCATTTTTGCTTTTAAGTTTTGCAAGTTTTGGTTTTGCTCAAAATAAAATTACGGTTCAAAAAAATGCAAATGGATGGCGGCTTTTTGACGGTAAAGAGCCTGTTGAAATGAAAGGTGTTGTTTGGGCATTCACTCCAATCGGTGAAACTTACAATTATAATCTTTTTGCACAATCAGATTCGTTTATTAAAAAAATGATTGACACTGATATGGTGCTTCTTAAAAAAATGGGCGTAAATGTTATTCGTTGTTTTAGCACAATTCCTCCAAGATGGGTTGAATACATTTACACAAAATACGGAATTTACACAGTTGTAAATGATTTGCTTGGACGCTATGGTGCTTCGGTAAACGGAACCTGGTATCCAACAACAGATTATTCTGATTACTACACACGCGAAACTTTAATTGAACAGGCGCGTGCTACTGCCAGAGCATACAAAGATACAAAGGGCGTTCTTATGTATCTTTTTGGAAACGAAAGCAACTACGGTTTGGTTTGGTCATCAACTGAAATTGAAAATCTTCCGGTTGGCGAACAAAATTCTGTAAAAGCAGGATATCTTTACGACTTACTTGAAAAAGCAATGGCTGCATGTAAAGAAATTGACCCGAATCGTCCAGTTGGAATTGTAAACGGTGATACTCAGTATTTGGAATTGATTGCAAAACTTTGTCCTAGCCTTGAAGTTTTGGGTGTAAATGCTTACCGCGGATACAAATTCTATGATTCATTCTACGAAAATGTTGAAGATGTTTTAGACAAGCCTATTGTTCTTACAGAAAGTGGTGCTGATGCTTAC